>NZ_JBMQUD010000147.1:0-64158 GCF_057359045.1 Adhaeribacter sp. | reverse complement strand
GTTTTACCATCAGGTAATCGGCGCCCTCCAGGGTGTCCAGGTCGGCTTCTAGTAAAGCTTCGCGGCTGTTGGCGGGGTTCATCTGGTAGGTTTTCTTGTCGCCAAATTTAGGGGCTGAGTCCAGGGCATCGCGGAACGGACCATAAAAAGCGCTGGCGTACTTGGCGGTGTAAGCCATAATGGCTACATTCTGGAAGGCATTTTTATCTAAATATTCGCGTAAGAAACCAACCCGGCCGTCCATCATATCCGATGGGCCAATAATATCGGCACCGGCACGGGCCTGGGCCAAAGCCATTTTACCCAATATTTCCAGGGTGGCATCGTTCAGAATTTCGCCGTTATCAACAATGCCATCGTGGCCATCGGAGCTGTACGGGTCCATGGCTACATCGGTCATGAGCACCACATCCGGAAAATTCTTTTTTACTTCCCGGATAAAGGTTGGAAATAATCCTTCGGGGTTATAACTCTCGGTGGCAAAGCGGTCTTTTTTAGCCTCGTCAATTACCGGAAAAGGCGCAAAGGCTTTTAAACCTGAATCTACGCAGGCGGCAATTTCATCCAGCATCCGGTCAGTGCTAAACCGGCTAATACCCGGCATAGAATCGATGGGAATGGTTTTGTTTTGGCCTTCCACAACAAAAATCGGGAATATTAAATCATTTATAGAAAGGGCGTTTTCTTGTACTAAATCGCGAATTACCGCATTTTTACGATTACGTCTGGGGCGTCTGATCATGATGAGTAATTAGTTAGGAAAAATTAAATACATATTAGAGTATGTTTAAATTTAGTAGAATCAGTCAAAATCCGTCATTCCGGAAGAATATTCTGATTAGGTAATCATAAGATTCTTCCGGAATGACGGAAATTAATGGGAGAAAGAGGTAATTTTATTTCTCTTATTTAATTGTTTATTAATATTTAAACAGGCTCTAACTAAAAACACAACAAAAGTAGATTTAAATAAATTTACCTGCGCTTATAAGTTTAAAAAATATTTATCTTTTTGTTGAAAAGATAAGCTAAATGGTTATACTTTCCCTATTCTTATTTTAGCCAAAATAATTGTGTGTTTACTTACTTAATGAGGTAAGCGGATGGCCGAATTTTTATTTGTTGGCAAAGTTAGAATGCATCAAATGAGCATAATCTGCATGAAAAAAATATTGCTCTTACTTATTTGCTTTACCTGGGCTGGAATATCCGTACAAGCGCAAACCTACAAAGAAAATTATGCAAAGTGTGGGGCGGTAATGAAGGGGGTGTCGGTAGAAGACCCGTCTTTTTTCAGTAAAAAAGATAAATTGTACGCTTGTTTGGTTGGCAGCAATGCTCCTGATTTTAGTGTAAAAACTTTAGAAGGAAAAATGTTGCAAATGAGCAAATTAAAAGGGCAGGTAGTAGTGCTTAACTTCTGGAATACCGGTTGTAAACCCTGTATCGAAGAAATGCCCGCCTTAAACGAAATAGTAGCCCGGTATAAAAACAAAAATGTAACGTTTATTTCAATAGCCCCGGAAGATGATGATGAAATAAAAGCTTTCTTAAAAAAGCGAGAGTTTAATTTTTTGCCGGTGGCTAATGCTGCAAAACTAATAAAAGAAGATTTTATAACGGATTCTATTTACCCTTATACCATGATTATTGACCAGAAAGGAAAGGTGAAAAAAATATTGATTGGCGGAACCGCTGACAAACAGAAAACTTTTAACGCCATAATGCCCGCTATAAATGAATGCCTGGCGAAAAAGTAATAGGCTATTATTCACCATTGGGCATAAACCCATAATTTTAAATAGGTAGCGCAAATACTTGAAAAGTAATAAGCTGCCGGCGGTACTTTAGCTGCTTTTTAAGCCTAATGCAAAACCGGTTTATTTAGAGAGAATACCCGCCCATTGTTAGTTTTATTAGAATAAACAAGTAACCACCTTAAACACTGCTGCTTTGCGTAATAATTTGTTTTATAAATTAATGCTGGGTTTAGCTATTGTATGTCTGGTAATATTTCTGGTACTGGTGCTGGCGGGTAATATTGCCCTGGCGGGGCCGTGGTTAATTTCTTTTTTTGTGGCCTTGGCTATTGGTTTCCGGCGTTTTACCTGGACCAAAGGCTTCTCGTACCCAACTGTAATATTTGCGGCGGTAACCACTGCCTTGTATTACCCAAACTATTTTGTAGAACTAAACGGCTTTAAGTTTGCAACTTTAATTGTGCCGCTCATTCAGGTTATTATGTTTGGCATGGGTACCTCTATGAGTGCCCAGGATTTTATATCGGTGGTAAAAACACCCAAAGCCGTGATAATTGGGGTGCTTTGCCAGTTTACCATTATGCCTTTGCTGGGCTACAGCCTGGCAAGTATCAGCGGGTTTGCCCCCGAAATTGCGGCCGGCATTATTTTAATTGGTTGTTCGCCGAGCGGTATGGCCTCTAACGTAATGAGTTACCTGGCCAAAGCCAATTTAGCCCTTTCTATTACCATTACGTCGGTCATTACCCTGTTGGCCCCTTTTGTAACACCTGTACTCATGAAGTTATTTGCCGGGGCTTTTATCGACATAAAAGTATTAAACATGATGTGGGATATTGTGAAAATGGTGATTATACCCATTGGGTTTGGGTTGCTGGTGAATAAATTCTTAAGTGGCAAATCTAAATTGTTTGATACCGCCATGCCTTTGCTATCGATGGTGGGGATTGCTTTTATTATTGTAATTATAACCGCTGCGGGCCGCGATAGCTTACTTGATATTGGGCTGTTGCTGATTGGATTGGTATTGGTACATAACCTGTCAGGTTATTTACTAGGTTACTGGGCGGGGCGCCTGTTTAACATGAATGAACGCGATTGCCGCACCATTGCCATTGAAGTTGGGATGCAAAATGGCGGTTTGGCTTCGGGTATTGCCAAAGAAATGGGTAAAATTGCTACCGTGGGTTTAGCGCCGGCCGTATTTGGACCTTTAATGAATATTACCGGCTCGGTACTGGCCTCTTACTGGCACCGCAAACCACCCCAAGACGCTACATTACCAAGTAAAGATAGGCCTGAGCCAGAAGTGGTAAGTATGTAGGATAAGCAACAGATTAAACAGACTTACATTAAAACAGATAGTTGTTGGCTGGGGTGTGCCTTATGTTAAACCAATTATTTATTGTTGCTAAAGCATACTCAGCCCACTCCTTCAAAGCCCTCATCAACCAAATTGCTGTAGCTTGCTTTTAGCTCCTGTTGTTCTGCTTAGAAAATTTTTTAAGCTTTCGCCATCTTCTTGCCGGATTTTAAACAAGGGTATGTGGTTTTAAGTTGGTTCCAGAGCCAGTAGAAGTTGTGGGTTAGAGGACAAAGTTGCTTAAAACGCCGCCAAGGTTTTGGCAATAATATCGCAGCAGGCATGCAGTTGCTCTTCGGTAATAACCAGGGGCGGGGCAAACCGGATAATATGGCCGTGGGTAGGTTTAGCCAGTAAGCCGTTTTCTTTTAAAGCCAAACACACATCCCAGGCGGTACGACCGTCGGGCGTAGGTTGTATAACCACCGCATTAAGTAAGCCTTTGCCACGCACCTGCGTAATCAGGTGGGGATATTTTTGCTGTACAATTTCCAGGCGGTTCCGGAAAACTTCGCCCAATATGCGGGCGTTTTCGGTGAGGCGTTCTTCTTTTATCACAGCTAAGGCGGCCATGGTTACGGCACAAGCCAGCGGGTTGCCCCCAAAAGTAGAACCGTGTTCGCCGGGTTTAATGCACAGCATAATGTCGTCGGCCGCTAAAACCGCCGAAACCGGTAAAACCCCACCCGATAAAGCTTTGCCTAAAATCAGAATATCGGCATGCACACCTTCGTAACAAGAAGCCAATAATTGGCCGGTCCGGCCTATACCGGTCTGAATTTCGTCGGCCATTAGGAGTACGTTGTGTTGCTTACACAAGGCTTTCGCGGCCGCCAGGTAGCCGGCATCAGGAACTACTACTCCGGCTTCGCCCTGAATAGGTTCTACCAGAAAACCACACACGTGCGGATTCTGTAAAGCTTCGGCCAATGCTTCCAGGTTGTTATACGGAATAACTTTATAACCCGGCATATACGGACCAAAACCGCCGGTCGAATCCGGGTCGGTAGAAAAAGAAATAATGCCGGTGGTGCGTCCGTGAAAGTTATGTTCTACCACAATAATTTCGGCTTCGTGTTTAGGAATGCCTTTTTTTTCGTAGCCCCACTTGCGGGCTAGTTTAATAGCCGTTTCTACGGCCTCGGCCCCCGAGTTCATAAGCAAAACCTTCTCGTAACCAAAGTAATCGCAGAGGTATTTTTCGCAAACACCTAATTTATCGTTGTAAAAAGCCCGCGAAGTAAGGGTTAGTTGCTGGGCTTGCTCGGTTAAGGCCCGGATTATTTTCGGATGGCAATGCCCCTGATTTACTGCACTGTATGCCGATAAAAAATCATAATACTGGTTACCTTCCGCATCCCAAAGGTAGACCCCTTCGCCACGGGTAAGTACTACTGGCAACGGATGGTAATTGTGGGCACCGTATTGTTCTTCGAGGGTAATGGCGGCCTGGCTGGAGAGGAGGGTGGTATCTGGCATAATTTTAACCTTTACATGAAACTTGCGCTAAATAGTCTTGCTTTGCCATAAAGCTTAAAGCAACAACTATATTATATATAACGGTAGTTGGGGTAAAAGTAGTAAAACAATTTTGGGTAAAAAAAGCAATATGAGCCGGTTGGGTTTAGCTGTGCTGCTATTATATTTTTTTACCTTTGCCCGAATATTCATTTACTTTTACCGACTTTAAAACTTTGGCTAAACCCGATTTGCCCCCTTTGGCGTCCGGCGATTTTTATTTTAACGAACAAGGCTTAATGGTTTTTACGGTGCAGTACCACTTAAAAAGAGGTTATTGTTGTAAAAATGGCTGTAAGCATTGCCCGTACGGCTTTGCGAAGAAGGAGCGGAAGAATTAATTAATAAATTTATTAGATAACCGTTTGGGTTTTAAACTTTAATTTCGGATATTTGCGTCCCTTTAGAATAAACTGATATAAATACCATGGCACGAGTTTGTGATTTAACTGGCAAAAGACCACAGGTAGGTAATAACGTTTCGCACGCGAACAATAAAACCAAACGTAAATTTTACCCTAACCTGCAAAAGAAAAGATTTTACGTTCCGGAAGAGGATGCCTGGATTACTTTAAAAGTATCTACCTCGGCCATCAGAACTATTAATAAAAACGGTATATCTGCTGTTCTGAAGAAAGCAGTTGCCCAAGGCTACATCGTATACTAATTACGATAACACCAATCCTACTTAACAGTTTAACCGTGTTAGAGTAAGGTTTGTTGGTGTTTAAAAGTATTATCCGGCAACGGAGATAATAAAGTATTTTAATGCTTTATTATCTCCGTTGCCGTTTTTTGTCTTGTATTTTATGGTTTGTATTGGCTTAGGTTGTTCTTAAGGTAAATGGCAAATATCTACCACTGCAACTCTGAGTAAGGTATTTACACAAAAGGCCCGGTCATTACCGGGCCTTTTTATTTGGGGTTTGTTTTGTTTAATTAAACTAGAAAAAGTAAACCGGCTTCCGCTCTTCGGTTTCTACTTCTTTGGTAGCAAAGAGGGTAATTTGTTTTATAATATTTTTTAAGCCGGCATACATTACAATGTCGGTAAACATTTCAAATTCTTTTTTATAGCCTTCTACTAACCCAATTTTTTTGGCTTTGTAGGTGTTCGTAGCCGACCAGGGCATCCACCGGACATTGCGCTTGTGTTTTTGCATATAAAGGTTTATGGCTAGTTCTAGTTGGTAGCCGGTAACCCGCTGGCTTAAAATTTTAGTCAGGTCGTTCTTTTTTACAATGCGTTCGCCGGAGAGCAGAATATCACCGCGGTCGAACTTTACAAACCAGGGAGCATTTATGCGCCGTAAAATAAGCATATCCAGGTTTTGTCGGGCAATGGCCTCTAAAGCTTTTTCAACTTCGCGCTTATCAATTGATTGTAAATCGGCATCCATTAACAATATATGCTCGTTGCAGGCCAGTGCTACCCCGGCACGAATAGCCGCCGCTTTGCCTTGGTTACGCGTAAGCCGCACTAGTTCTACTTCGGGCCACTCGCACTGTATCAGGTCGGCGGTGTTATCTGTAGAACCATCGTCGATGCAAATAATTTGGGTAATAGCACTTATTTGGGTTATAACTTCTAAAACTCGTAAAATTCGGGAACCTTCGTTGTAAAAAGGGATAATACACGATGCCTGCGTATTAAATTGCATATTATAATATTTAAATTTAACTCTATTACGTTTTAAAAGCTTATAAGATTGTATATACCTGTAAATTATTTACCCCTTAACCATCTGGTTGGCAAAGGATATAGCCTCCGGGCCAAACAGCTCTTTTGCAATACGTAAGCAGGCTTAAACAAGGTTAATGTAGTTTTCTAAACAGTCCCCTCGCTGCGCATTCAAAACAATCCCGGTAGGGCTATTTTGTTAGAGTAGTCTCGGGCTTTATTTACGTTCCAAATCTTATTTTATCCTGGCCGCCATTAGCCTGCTAACCTACAAAGCTACCCATATTCTTCGCACGAACAATAGGGAAAGCCCAGGTTAATTGCTAATGTATATTTTTAGCAAAATAATGGGCCTTTCTTTAAGAGAAGAAAGGCATGTAACCGACCAATATCTGGGTAGAGAAATATTTTTGAACCAGGTCGTTTGTAATTAAAAAAATATAATCTTATATTTGCAGTCCCAAATAAAAATATCTAGTTGAGATGGCTAAAAAAGGAAACCGCGTACAGGTAATAATGGAGTGTACGGAACAGAAGAATTCCGGTGTACCGGGAACATCCAGATACATCACTACCAAAAACCGGAAAAATACGCCCGAACGTTTGGAGGTGAAAAAGTATAATCCAAACCTGAAAAAAGTTACTGTTCATAAAGAAATTAAATAACCATGGCTAAGAAAGTAGTTGCGACCCTGAAAACCGCTACCGGTAAAGACTGGGCAAAAGTGATAAAAGCAGTTAAGTCCGAGAAAACCGGTGCTTATACCTTTAGAGAAGAAATGGTGCCTGTAGATAAAGTGCAGGAGTTTTTGGCAGCAAAATAATTGCCTTTGCCCGCATACAAAATATTCAGGAAGTCCCGCATTTACCGGGACTTTTTTGGTTTATACAAAAATTTGCGTAAATTTTAAGATTTAATCGCCGTACCTGGAGCTACACTACCATGGGAATTTTTGATTTCTTCAGTAAAGAGAAAAAGGAGTCGTTGGACAAAGGATTGGAAAAAACCAAAACCAATTTTTTTGACCAATTGAGTAAAGCCGTTATTGGCAAATCGAAGGTAGATGAAGAGGTGCTCGACGACCTGGAAGAAATGCTGGTGCATGCTGATGTGGGCGCCGAAACCACCATCCGGATTATCAGGCGCATTGAAGACCGGGTAGCCCGCGATAAATATGTGGGTACCGCCGAATTGGACCGTATTTTACGCGAAGAGATAGCCGCTCTGCTCGAAGAAAACAACTCCAGCAATATAGCATCTGCCGAATTTGTATTACCAACGGGTATTAAGCCTTATGTAATTATGGTGGTGGGTGTAAACGGCGTAGGTAAAACCACTACCATTGGCAAATTAGCGGCGCAATTTCATAAAGCCGGCAAAAAGGTGGTGCTGGGCGCCGCCGATACTTTCCGGGCTGCTGCCGTAGACCAACTAATTATCTGGGGCGACCGGGTGGGCGTGCCTGTAATATCGCACGGTATGAACACCGACCCGGCTTCGGTAGCTTTTGATGCCGTAAAGAAAGGTGTTGATATGGCTGCAGATGTAGTAATTATTGATACGGCCGGCCGCTTGCACAACAAAGTGGGCCTCATGAACGAGCTTTCTAAAATAAAGCGCGTGATGCAGAAATTTATCCAGGAAGCTCCCCACGAAGTGCTTTTGGTGCTGGATGGAAGTACCGGCCAAAATGCGGTACAACAAGCCCGCGAATTTACCAAAGCTACCGATGTAACTGCCCTGGCCATTACCAAATTAGATGGTACCGCCAAAGGTGGGGTTGTAATTGGTATTTCCGACGAATTTAAAATTCCGGTAAAATACATTGGTGTGGGTGAAAAGATAGACGACTTGCAGGTGTTTGATAAGCACGAGTTTGTCGATTCACTTTTCACGAAAAAATAATACATGATTGTGTAGCTGCCTATGGCCTTATTAGCCCAAATACTGGTGAGTTGCCTGCTGCTCGTAAGCTTAGCAACTGCACACCAGACGCCGGTAATCAAAGAAGGTATTCTGGGTAAAATAACGCTACGGGAAGGTAATATGATGCCTGGCCCCAATCGCAAAAATCTGCCGGCAGGTGCTACGGCAACCGAAAAAACAGCTCCCCGCGAAATTTATATTTACGAACTTACTAACCTGAGCCAGGTAAAAGTAACCGAAGGCTTTTACAGCCACATCCAAACTAAACAAATTGCCAAAGTAATTTCCGGGACTGATGGCATGTTTCAGGTAGCCCTAAAACCTGGTAAATATTCCATTTTCTCGAAAGAACCCGCAGGCTTTTTTGCCAATATGCTCGATGGCAATAGTAATATTTACCCCGTAACCGTATCGGAAAACCGATTGACTTTGGTAGATTTTGTGATTGATTATAACGCCAGTTATTAATTAATCTACAGATCTGATAAATAAATTCTTTTTCTTTTTTGTAGCGACTTATTAGCGTAGGTTAAACGCCGGGTTGCTATAAAGCCATAAAATAATGCTAAAATGGTACGTTTGCCTGCAAAATTAGGCTGGTCAATAACTTTTTTAGTTAGTGTTGGTTTAAAAGAATAATCATTTAGCTTCTTATACCATGGATAGCATAAACCAACAACAACCCGAGAAAAATCACGAAGACCTGCAGGGCCATTCGGCGGGCGAAAAAATAAAAGAGCTGGCCAGTAAAGCCGATACCTGTTTTTTCTGTACCAGAATAACCTCCGGGCAGCCGCTAAAGGTACGGCCCATGGCCATTCGAGAAGTAGATGTGCATGGCAATTTCTGGTTTTTAAGTGCCGATGATAGTCATAAAAACGCCGATATTCAGGCCGACCGGCAAGTGCACCTTTTATTCCAGGGCTCAGCGCACAGCGACTTTCTGAGTGTATTTGGTTTGGCCACTATCAGCAAAGACAAAGAAAAGATAAAAGCGCTTTGGAATCCCATTTTAAAAACCTGGTTTACCGAGGGCCTCGACGACCCCCGGATTACTGTAATAAAAGTAGAAACCAAAGAAGGCTACTACTGGGATAACAAGCACGGCAACGCAATAGCTTTTGCTAAAACCCTGGCCGGAGCTGTAACCGGCATAACCCTCGACGATTCTATTGAAGGTAAACTGAAGGTGTAAAGGTTTTATTATTGATGATATAAATATATTAAAACACGCCGGAAAAATGGTGATAATAAAATGTTGCTATATCTGACAGAATAGAGACATGTAAATAGCGCATCTTATTGCGCTATTTACATGTATTAATGGTTATCTAATCAGTACTATAAAAAGATCATACTTCTAAATTATCTAGATTTATCCGGCTAATTATTTAAGTAAACTTACTTTGTAGCGTAATGCATTCGAGCTTACTGAAAAATCTCTCGAATACTTTTTTGTCTGTTGCTTAACTTACAAAATCCGGATAATATCTACCTAAAAACCTATTTTCTTTTTGCTATCGATTAATTCAAAGGTTTTCTTTTCTAAATTAAATATATCTGCCAAGGCCATATCAGAGTTATTTGATTCATAACCCAAAGGTTTTAATAATTTATTTGATTTTTCTGCCGATAGCGGCTTGAATTCATACCTGGCTATTAGTCGGCCTTTACGCAGAATGGCTTTATCTACTCTTTCAATATTCGTATTGAAAGTACAGATAATCTTTATATTTAAATAATCGCTAAAGAGGCCGTCGGTAAGTTGTAAAATGGTAGATACCACCGAATTTTCACTTAGGTTTTCTCTGGATGTAATAACTTTTTCAGCATCTTCAATAATTAGAATCGAATTTCTGTTTTTTAATAAGAACGAGATGAATTCAGGCTTTAACAAATCCTTTACAAACTCGTTCTGCACAAAAATGAAATTGTTTTCCGGAAACTTAGAAATTAAATTTTTGATATAAGAGGTTTTTCCGGTTCCGGGTACGCCATGCAATAAAATTAATCCCGATTTTTCCTGTTCTAAAGAATTTTCAATTATTTCGTTAATTTCTTGAAAATCATCATTGTAGAGCTGGTTGATATCTACCGGCGAAAATCCATTTTTAACTTTCTCAGTTTCAAAATAACTTGAATCGTACGTTAGTACTTTAAAGGTAGACGATTTGTTCGTGCCAAATTTTCCGCGTAACATTTGATTCATGGCAACTACTTCCTGTTCTAAACCTAAATCAGCCGAATCGTAAAGAAATTCTACAAATATCTCATCATGATCCAAAGAAAGCCAGATAAGCAGGTTCTTAGCATCACTTTTTAATAAATACTGATAAGGGAAATCATTAGATGAATCTGAATCTTTATCGTCCTCAGTACGCCAATTTTTAAATATTTCCTGCAGCTTAAATTTTTCGAAATCAAAGGAAGTTATTACCAATGCCATCGATTCTTTACTCTCTTTTAATGGTGCCTGGAAACTAAGGATAGAGGGCAACTTATTAAAACAGATTATATAATATGGCGTTCTATAAAATTCTTTATAGTTATCTAATGTATCTATTAGATTAGACATTTTATTTCGTGTTAATTTAATTGTGGGTAATTTACAAGAATACTTTGTAGATGCAAGTCCGAAGCAAAGGTTAAGTGTACAGGTTGTTTACTCTTTGCATTTTTATCACATCATTTCAGCAATTCTGGCCAATAATTTGGCGCATAGAGAAATAATACCTCGCATATTCCCTTGTAAGCTAATGTAGTAAATAAAGTCAGTATTTTAATTCTTCTGCACGAGAGAGGGATTCTGAACTGATTGTTAATTGAACTGAGGCTGTACAGGCAGCATTATCGTTCAAAGATTAGATATTCTAATCCCATTAACATTAACCAACTTTCTAAAAAGTTTAGTATCTTACTTTGATGATTCGAAAAGGAAAGGGCCGCTTTCACGTTCTCTATTTTTACGTAAATTACCTGCCAGCTAAATTTTTTACATGAAAGCAATTTGTCTCAGCCTTTTCTTCCTGCTAAATACCTTATTGGCATGGGGCCAAATAACCAGCGGCTTAACGGGCAAACCCGATACTTCTTACACCAATTACAGTGCCTATGCCAGTACCATAAAGCAACACCCCAATATTAAATTGGTGCCGGCGTTTAAGATACCTGCGGTGCAGGAAAAGCGCAATATTATTTATTGCACCCTGGGCGAGCGCAAATTGCTGCTGGATGCTTTTTACCCGAAGAAAAAAACAAAACAGAAAACCCCCGCTGTATTAATTATTCACGGTGGGGGCTGGCGCAGCGGCAGCCGGAGCCAGCATATTCCGTTGGCCCAGCGGCTGGCTGCCTTGGGTTATGCTTGCTTTACCGCCGAGTACCGGCTCTCTACCGAAGCGCTTTACCCGGCAGCCGTACACGATTTAAAAGCGGCTTTGCGCTGGCTGCGGGCCAACGCAAAAACCTATAACCTTGATACTGCCAAAATAGCCGCGCTGGGTTTTTCGGCGGGCGGTGAGTTGGCCGCTTTTATCGGGGCTACAAATATAAATCCGTCGTACGAAGGAGAAAATTGTTACTTAAGCTTTTCGAGTCAGGTGCAAGCCATTATAGACATAGATGGTACGCTTTCTTTTGTGCACCCAGAGTCGGGCGAGGGCGACGACAGCAAGCGTATTTCGGCGGCTACCTATTGGTTTGGATATCCCAAGAAAGATAATTTTAAATTGTGGGAAGAAGCTTCGCCGTTGTACCACGCAGGTAAAAACACGCCGCCCACGCTGTTTCTGAATAGCTCCGTAGACCGCATGCACGCCGGCCGCGAAGATTTCCGGCAGGAATTAAATAAATACAATATTTATTCCGAAGTGCATACTTTCCCCAATGCGCCGCATTCCTTTATTTTATTTGAGCCCTGGTTTAACCCGGCCGTAAATTATATCGCTGATTTCCTGGGAAAGGTATTCGGGAAATAAAGCGGGAAATGCCTCATCTGCCAGCCTCTTCTCCGGGCGGAGAGGGGGAGTCCGGCTAACAGTTGTCTGGCTACAAGTTTTCTAACTAAAGTACCGGGCGCTTTACCTGAAAGGTAATTAAAACAAGTCTCTCGCCTGCAGGAGTAGTTTTAGGGTATATAGCTTATGGTTCGGTTATATTGAAAGTATCTATTGTTTAGGAAGAAAACAGGTAATTGAGCCATACAATTAGCTACCGGTTTGGCTTTCTACCCAGAAGATTCCCTCTGGGAATGACGGCAATAGAAAGGAAACTTTATAGGAAATAGGCCATTTTATATTTGTGTCTTAAACTCCTCTCCTTTAGGAGAGGAGTTTAAGTTGAGTTTCTTTCTAAACCAATTTAAAAGAAACCTTGATAACCCAAGCAGCTATTCTTTTATTAACAGAACAAATTGTACCTTTGCAAATTATTTCCCGAACGAACCATTCTGGCCGTCAGTTGGTTTAGAAAGGAGCCTTAAAGCGGCAGATTTGCCAACAGATACGTGAAAGTTAGAAGTTTAAAAAAAGACAAAGTAAACGTTATTACCTTAGGTTGTTCTAAAAACCTGGTAGATTCCGAAGTACTCATGGGGCAGTTACGCGCCAACAACATGGCTGTTGCCCACGAATCGGAAAAAGACGATGCCAATATTATTATTGTAAATACCTGTGGCTTTATCGACAACGCGAAGCAGGAATCTATTGATACTATTTTGCAATACGCCGACGAGAAAGAGGCCGGTAATATTGATAAATTATACGTTACAGGTTGTTTATCGCAACGCTACAAAGATTCGCTGGAGACCGAAATTCCGCAAGTAGATGCTTTTTTTGGAACGCTGGAATTGCCCCAACTCCTCAAAACTTTAGAAGCCGACTACAAGCACGAATTAATTGGCGAGCGCCTCTTAACCACGCCCAAGCATTACGCCTATTTTAAAATAGCCGAAGGTTGTAACCGCCCTTGCTCATTTTGTGCCATTCCGCTGATGCGGGGCAAGCACGTCGACCGGTCGATTGAAGATTTGGTGAAGGAAGCAACCCGTTTGGCCTCTATGGGTACAAAAGAACTTATTCTGATTGCCCAGGATTTAACCTACTACGGTCTCGAGAAATACGGCGAACGCAAACTAGCCGATTTAATGCGCCACCTATCGGATATTAATGGCATCGACTGGATTCGCCTGCAGTACGCCTACCCTTCTCAGTTCCCGATGGATGCCTTAAAGGTAATGGCCGAGCGCGATAATATTTGCAAATACCTGGATATGCCGCTGCAGCACATTTCCGACAACATGCTCAAAACCATGCGCCGCGGCATTAGCAAACGCCGCACCGTAGAGCTCGTCGATACCATTCGGCAGCAGGTACCCGATATTGCTTTGCGTACCACGCTCATTGCCGGCCACCCCGGCGAAACACAAAGGGATTTTGAAGAACTCTACGATTTTGTGGAGCGGACGCGTTTCGACCGCTTAGGCATTTTTACGTATTCGCACGAAGAAAGCACCCACGCCTACACCTTACCCGACGATGTGCCGGCCGAAGTAAAGCAGGAGCGCGCCGATGCCATTATGGAACTACAGCAAGGCATTTCGCTGGAACTGAACGAAGCCCGCGTAGGCCAAACCTACAAAGTATTGTTCGATCGGAAAGAAAGCGGCTACTTTGTGGGGCGTACCCAGTACGATTCGCCGGAAGTAGATAACGAAGTGCTGGTGCCCGCCAAAAACGCCTACGTACGCCTCGGCGATTTTGCCCACGTACGTATTACTGAATCGACGGATTTTGATTTGTACGGCGAAATAGTCGCTTAAGAGATATATTTTGAATTTAGAAAATCCTCTCCCGCAACGGAGGGGATTTTTTGTTTACAGCTTGTCTGGCGTAATAAAGCATAGCTACTTTTTTTTATTCTATCTTTATTGTACTTTCTTATTCTATTTAATATCACGCTTTTTTATTGATGGTATATTACGCTTGGCTAGGATAGCAAAGAAAAACACCCGTACAAGCCCCGAAGGGGCGTAATACCTCAGCGATGGGTGTAGCTCATCGAAAAAAGCAGGTACATTCAAAAGCCCTGAAAGGGCGAAATACTTCCCCGGAAATCAATTCGAGAATCAAATAAAATAATGGCGCAATCCCTGGTAAAGGCCTACATCCACCTCATATTGAGCACAAACACCGGCTACCCCTGATACACCCGCCGGTTGAAACAGAACTACATCGTTATAGAAGCGGTATTTGCAACAACTTGGAATGCCCACCCATTATCGTCGGTGGGTATACCGACCATATTTAGCTCTTATGCCTACTCTCCAAGAAAATAGCTTTAATGAAATTGGTAGAAGAAGTAAAATATCATTCTTCTAAATGGGTAAAACCAAAGGAGACGAATCTGGTAACTTCTATTGGCAAGATGGTTATGGTGCGTTCTCCATTAATCCCAGCGAAGTAGATACGGTGGTAGCATACATTCCTAACTAAAAAGAAAATCACCGGAGTAAAACCTTTCAGGAAGAATATAGGGTTTTTCTGCAGAAATACCAGGTTCCGTATGCTGAACGGTATGTGTTGTGGGATTGAATATTTCGTCCTTTCAGGACTTTAGACTTCTTATCTTCTTTTCACCTTTCTTTTCACAGGGCTGCACCCTGTGCTGGGGTATGACGCCCTTTCAGGGCTAAACAACAGGTAGAATCACCCGGGGGAACTTTTAATAATCGCATGTCACTGTTATTTAGCTCCGGCATTATTTCTCTTTCTTAACGGTTTATACTACCAGTAGCCGCTGGGTATGGGTTTTTGTTCAGGTGCAACGGAACGGGTTACCAGTTCTTCTTTTTGCCGCCGTTATTTTCCTTTTGGTAAATGGGACACGTAATAGCGCTGCTGCCCAGCAATGCCTGTCGCTAACAATCGGAAAAACTTGGTACCTTTACCAACGTTAAACGGAGTATTAAGCGGTTAGGCACGAAGTTTTAGTATAATTCGGCCTCCTTTAGCAATTCTTACCATGGCCGCTTCAGCTCTTTTTCCCAAATACATTTTTTGTAAAAATATCTCATTGATATAAAAAAACTTTAACTATGGAAGTTAATAGCACGTTCTGGATTGGATTCAATCTTTTTGTACTCCTGATGCTGGCCCTGGATTTGGGCGTCTTTAACCGCAAAGCGCATGTGGTGTCGGTGAAAGAGGCCTTAACCTGGTCGGCGGTTTGGATATCGCTGGCTTTAGTTTTTAATACGCTTATTTATTATTGGTTCGGCGAGCACAAAGCCGTTGAGTTTTTAACAGGTTATGTTTTAGAAAAAACCCTGAGCGTAGATAATATTTTCGTGTTTGTATTAATCTTTAAATATTTTCAGATACCATCTATCTATCAGCACAAAATATTGTTTTGGGGTATTCTGGGCGCTTTGCTGATGCGCGTAGCTTTTATTTTTGCCGGCGTGGCTTTAATCGAAAAGTTTCACTGGACTATTTACCTGTTTGGGGTTTTCCTGATTTATACCGGTTACAAAATGTTTACCGAAAAAGATAAAGAAATGGAGCCCGAGAAAAACCCCGTTATAAAGTTATTCCGGAAAATAATGCCGGTAACAAACCAATTGTCCGGCGAAAAGTTTTTTGTGAAGGAAGCTGGCCGGGTACACGCCACCCCATTATTCCTGGTGCTCGTGCTCATTGAGGTATCAGACCTTATTTTTGCGGTGGATAGCATTCCGGCCATTCTGGCCATTACCCAAGACCAGTTTATTGTTTACACCTCTAATGTGTTTGCTATTCTGGGCCTGCGTTCATTGTATTTTGCCCTGGCCCACGTAATTCACCGGTTTGTTTTTCTTTCTACCGGTTTGGCGGTTATTTTAATATTTGTGGGCCTCAAAATGGTAATGATAGATGTATTTAAAGTGCCTACGTTTATTTCCTTACTTGTGATTGGGTTTATTATTACGGTTAGTATTGTGTTTTCTTTGCTTAAAACGAAGAATGACGAAGAAGGAGTAGACGAAGGGCTATAGCTATTCTTACATGCGGCCAGTTTATAAGGAGTCAGAAATGGGTACTTTAAAACTGGCCGTAAAAAAGATTTGTAGATGCTGTGCTAGAGCATGGTTTCTTTAATATTCCTGAATCAGTACGTTGGTGGGAATATTCAGTTTATTATGAAGGTTCCGTATCATGCCTAGCGTGAGCTTCCTTTTTCCGCTCAAAACTTCACTTACCCTACTCTTGAACCCCAGAACCTCTGCCAAGTCATTCTGTTTTATTCCGAGTTGTTCCATTCTAAACTTTACCGCCTCAATCGGGTCTGGTGCTTCAATCGGGAAATGCTCCTTTTCATAGAAGTCAATCAAAAAAGATAGCAACTCCAATTCATCTCCTGCCTGCGAACCTGGCTCTGCGTCAAATATAGTTTCCAGCCTTTGCAGGGCTAATTGGTAATCTTCCTCGGTTTTTATCAGCTTTATATGCATTTCTTTTTAAATTTTAGTTGCGTCAACTTTATCGTATTCGGCGTGCGTACCAATAAACCGAACCCAGACGATGCCATATTTGTAGTTGATTTTAACAATTAACCGGTAGTTGTTTCCTTTGATGTTGAAGATTATTCTGTTATCCTCCAAGATACTAGCCGAAGGATATTCCTTCTTTATGTCGTTCGGGGACTGCCAGCTAGCCTGCTCAACCTCATGATGCCAAGCTTTTAGTTGCTGCTCACAATCGGCATGCTGTTCCCAGAAATCCCGTAGTGTTCGTTTTGCTATAACCCTCACATCTTATTTTTATAACTCAAATATAAAGAAAAAAGTTACCAGGGTGGTAACTTTTAAAAAGCTTTGTTTTGAATACGCTCTAACGTACCTGTGTACATGCAGGAGCAACCACTAATTAAATTCGTGCGGGCAGCACCACCACCGATTGTGCTGGTTAAAAGGTTAAGTTAAGTAAAAAATTGCCTTCTTTCCTTTCTTGTTGAACTTACCTTTCTATTTACAAATTCTTTTAATTCTTGGTTTGAAGTTGAGAAATCAATATGTTCTATTGTTAATTCAAATGGATCATTAAACTCAGATGGATTAGAAAATATTAATGTAGTATTTGCTATTTTTTTTGCTGTATCCAAGCTTACATACTTATAAAGAGCTCCTCATATGGATTGAAAGTAATGAAGCCGTTTTCTTCGAGAAATTTATATATTTCAGCCATACGTGTTTAGGTTTATTGCTTTTGATAAATGGCAATACCTTGTATAATAATACTTACATTTTAGATTTGCTTTTTTATAGATAATCTGAAGGAACTATTATTAATTTCCATTTGATATTTCTTAACATGCTTAAAATCTTTATTAATTAATTTATTTAAATCAACCTTATCTTTCGATCCTATTTTACACCCAAAATATATTTCTACAATGCTTGAAGGGGCTATTTCTACGATACCGTGATACTCCATACTTACTGCTCTATATTCCTTTTCGTAGGACCAATCAGATGCTTTAGTTAAAACCCAGTGGCGAATGGCATTTAGATAACTCATTGTCCTTGTTATGCCATTAATTTTATCTTTGTACAATACAGGGTAAATAGCAAATAAATCCTCGTGGATTATAGGTAAGTTAAAGCCAATACAAATCCCAGTATGATTTCTTGCGTAATGTGACCACATTAATATATTATCAGGAATTTCAGAAAAGCAACAGATACCTAATTCCCCTTTCATCTTTAAGAGGACTTCATCTTGCTTGCCCCTTATATAGTTGGGATCTTTAATAAATTTTCTTTCATATACCCTTTTATCTCTCCTTTTTAAATTACTTAAAATTGGTTTAATATGTTCTTTGGCTATTTTATTGAGTTCTTGCACTGTATAGTCATATTTTAAAAAGCCCTCATAACAATCCAACGGATCGTTAAAGCGCGAAGGATTAGAAAACATTAAGGTTTTATTATCAAGTATAAGCTTTGCATCATCAATGCTTACATATTTATATAAAATTCGGTTTAAAACCTTGTTTATATCCAAGTGCTTTTCTATTTCTTCATCAGGAGTAATTGAACTCATAATTTTCAATCTTATCTTTAAGGAAAAAAGGTGGTTTTACAAGATGGTAAATTATTAATAATAAAAAAAGGAGCCTTCATAGCTCCCGCGCTGTTTGGAGTCTTCCAAAGGGAGACTCCAAACTTTTTATGAAACCGGAGGAACTCTGTTCCGGTAAATACCAGTGAAGGCTACTACCGGCAAGGCAGCTATGAAATCTGAGATTAGATTGGACTGTGTTTTATTATGTCTACAGGAATAGAGTGGGCCTAGTGTTTACCCGGCAACAATAGGCCCACCTGGGGGTGGAAAGTTTGCATGTCAAAGAAGAAAAGCAATTTCTTGTAAATGGTAGGAAGTCAGATACTTTCTTTTTTATTAAAAGTTTGCAGTCGTCTTTCAGAAGACTACAAACAGCTGAGGACTTAGGAACTGACAGCGCAATCATGCAGTCAGAATAGAATTTTTCTGTAACCTTCTTGTAAATAGGTAGGAAGTCAGAGACTCCTTTTTTCATTAAAAGTTTGCAGTCGTCCTTCGGAAGACTACAAACAGCTGGGGCTCGGTTGGAGTGTCAGGTGATAACACCTGACACGGCCGTAAGTGGTAAATTTTGAGCTACTTCATTTGCTTTATCTTCTTTTAAATATTTCCCCATCCGCTAACACTGTTAATTAAATTTTTAGCCGTTACTTTGTGACTTTCGTTAGTACACCAGATGCTAGCCCCTTTTAGGATGAAAATATTCAAAACCGACTATAGCGCTACCGGCGCCTTTTCGCCGCTCATTACCGATTACCTGGCCCAAAACCCGAAGCTACAGCCTTTTTACCACCGGTTTCCGGCGCTGGCCAATTTTGAAGCGCAAATAAAGGAAAAGGCGCAGACGCCCGTAAACCGCGAATTACTCGTGCGGGTGCTGCAGGAGCAATACGGGACTTTAGCCGAGCCGCATTCGCCGGCGGCCCTTAATATTTTGCGGTTGGCGCAGCCCAATACTTTTACCGTTACCACTGGCCACCAACTAAATATTTTTACTGGCCCGCTGTATTTTATTTACAAGATTATAACCGCCATTAATACCTGTCGGGAGCTAAAAGAGACCTACCCCGCTTACGATTTTGTGCCGGTGTACTGGATGGCCACCGAAGACCACGATTTTGCCGAAATCAATCATTTTAACTTGTTTGGCAAAACTTACACCTGGGAGAGCAACCAAACCGGGGCCGTGGGTCGTTTCTCTACCACCGATATGGCCGACTTGCTGGCTGCACTCCCCGAAGCTTACCCGCTTTTTACCGAAGCCTACACCCAGCACAAAACCCTGGCCGATGCCACCCGCGCCATTACGCACAGTTTATTCGGGCAATATGGCCTGGTAACGATAGACGGCGATAGTGCCGCTTTAAAACAGGTTTTAACGCCCGTAATTAAAGAAGAGCTAACCCAGCAAAAAGCGCATGAACTGGTAACTGAGGCCAGCGAGCAATTGGCCCTGGAGTACAAAGCACAGGTAATGGCCCGCGAAATAAATTTATTTTACCTCGATGCCGGCGTACGTGAACGTATTGTGCAGGACGGCGATACGTATAAAGTCCTGAACACCGATATCAGTTTTTCGGCGGAGGAAATACTGGAACTGGCTGCCACTGCCCCGGAAAAATTTAGCCCGAACGTAATATTGCGGCCGCTGTACCAGGAATTGTTGCTACCTAATTTGGCTTACATTGGGGGTGGGGCCGAAGTAAATTACTGGTTCCAGTTAAAAACCTTGTTCGAGGCGTTCCGGGTGCCGTTTCCAATGGTAATGCTGCGCAACTCGGCGTTGTACATTAACAAAGCCAGTTTTTACCGCCGCCAGAAGTTGGATTTACAACCCGAAGATTTATTTAAAGATACCGCTGCGTTAAAAAAGCAAATTACCGCCCGCTTAGAAGGCGATGGTTTGTCGTTGGCCGAGGAGAAAAAGCAAATAGAAACAATTTTTGCCCGCATAGCTAGCCTGGCCACCAGCATAGACCCTACTTTAACCAAAACCGTAGCTGCCGAGCAGCAGAAAACCCTGAACGCGCTGGAAGTGCTGGAAAAGAAAATTGTAAAAGCCAACGACACCAAGTACGAAACGCTCTTTAACCAGCTTACGGCCTTAAAAGAAAAGTTATTTCCGGGCGGCAGCCTGCAGGAACGCACCGATAATTTACTTACCTACAGCACAAATAATCCCGATTTTATCTCGGAACTAATCTCGGCTTTTGAACCGCTGGCTTTCCAGTTTACCATTCTGGAAGAAGAATAAATGGATAAAAAAACGTTGCGGCGGCAAATGCTCCAAAAGCGGGCGCAATACAGTACCGCCGAACTGGCAGCCAAAAGCCAGGCCATGGCAACTTCTTTTTTTACGCATTTTATTTCCGAAGCTATCCGGACGGTACATATTTTTTTACCCATCCAACGCCAAAATGAGGTAGATACCTGGCCCATTATCCGGCGCTTGCAAGAAGATTTTCCGCAGGTACAGTTAGTTGCTTCGGTAGCCAACCTGCAGGATTTTACGCTTACGCACCACTGGCTGCTGCCCGAAACCGAGCTCGTCGAGAATAAATGGGGAATACCAGAGCCCCTAGCGGCCGCGGCCGTACCCATCGAAAAGCTGGACCTGGTGCTGGTGCCCTTGCTGGCTTTTGATGCGCGGGGCCACCGCGTAGGCTACGGCAAAGGTTTCTACGACCGCTTTTTGCAAGCCTGTCGCCCCGATACCCTTAAAGTTGGTTTATCGCTGGAACCCGCCATAGCCGAGATTACCGATGTACACCCCGACGATGTGTCGTTGGATTACGTAATTACGCCGGAAGGCGTGGTGCAATTCAATTAATTTTAAGGTTTTTAGGGTTTATCTTGGGTAAGATTGAATATGGCTAAGCCCTAGTGCTAACTAACTAATAAAAGAACGTTTATAATCCATCGCATAGCGGAAAGGTTAATACCGGTAGAATACTCTTAAACTGACCATTCTGGAAGAATCTTGCGGATTGGTGTGATAGCCCAACATCTACTACAAGTTAGCCGCAGAAGATGAATTACCAAGCTCCCCGCCTGTTTTGGAGTGGTTTGGGGGTGGTAAATACCTTTTTTATACGTATCCGGCTGGGGTTTGGTAGTATCGACCTTTCAACCGATCCTTCCGCACTCCCGGCACTTTCCCTTACCAATTTGTAACGTTGCGGCCGCACCTGAACGTTGCAAATTGGCTTGGCTACAGGAGTTTAGTAAACACTTGCGACATTTTAATAAGCTTGGTCCAGTAAATGTCAGGTAAAACGCTTAGCGGCCGGTAAAATGGTTTAACCCGAAATAATTACTTCGTAGGCGGCTACCGGGGCATCTGCAAATGCGCCGGTAAGTCCTTGTTCTTTTATACTTCTGCGGCTAAGTTCTTTGTACGGAATGGTTAAAGTAAATTCGGTCACAAACGGGAACGGCGCTACTACTATTTTGGTAGGCGTTTGCCAGGTAGCATTAATTCTCTCGCCCTGGGTAAAAGCAAACTTTTCGGAGTTGGGTATGCCGTTCTGATACCAGGGGTGTTCGGCTTCTTTTTTTACGCCCGGTTCGTTTAAACACAGGTAAATAGATAAGCTGTCGCAAAATTTAAGCAAAGCCAGGTGAAAATCTAAGTTGGTTTCGGCTTCGGGCGTATGCAGGGCCAAAGTATCTTTTAAAATAGCTTGCCGGTTGCGTTCGTGGGCCAGAAAAGCTTGTCCAAATTCCGAGGTGTCCAGGTCGGGGAACGAGCTGTAATGTAAACTGTTGAGCAAAGCCGCGTACAAATCGGTTTCCTGTACCTGGCTAATGCCGGCCTGGTAATGCACTACTTTGGGGGCAATCGGGTAATCGGTAAACGAATAAGGACGCTTATCCAGGTCGTTCCAGAAAGGAGCCGCGTCCAGGTTAACCCAACCGCGGTCGTGCTGGTAAATGGCGGCAATTACGCTTTCTTTTTTGTCGTCGCCGATAAAATAAGCCGGATGCCAGTTCTGGGCCATTTGCCCGGAAAGTTGGGCATGGTCGTGCTGGTTAATCAAAATAAATCCATCCGGCGATTTTCGTACGATCATAAAGGGGGTTTACTTGCTTCGGAATAAATACCAGTGCCGTTTACCGGCAACTGGCCGCGGCATTACCCTATAACGCCAATCGGGCAAATAAGATAAAGTTCTTTGCGACCCATCCTTTTTATTTAAGCTTACTCACAGCCCCCTTGGTATGTAAAGAACCAGTATCGTGTTTTATTAAAAAAGCCATTCAGCTGCTATGAGTAGTATTAGCACCGCCCATAATTTAGATTTTAATAATCTGTTGGTCAGGGGAAACAATCTATACTTTAATTTCTAAAATATAAAACCGGTTTAAAGTTAAATTCACCATTTAAAATTTATTGATATCCGGCTGCAGCATTAAGCTTTTGCCGGGGTGCTACTGTTTCGTGGCACGGGTCATTTCGCGTTTGCCCGCTGGCCCCGGCAGGGCTTCTACGGTAAAGCCGGCCGCTTTTAAGCTTCTTTTAAAACTGCCTTTGGCACAATAGCTAACCAAAACCCCACCCGTGGCTAAGGAATCATACAACTTCCGGAATATGTCGTCGGTCCAGAGTTCGGGTTGCTTTTCGGGGGCAAAGGCATCAAAGTAAATTAAATCGTAATAATCAGTAGGGAGAGTATAGGTTTCCAGGTCGTTGTGTACTTTCCGGAGCCCAAAATTAGGTAATACCGGTACCGGTTCGTGCCAGGGCGCATTGTGCAGTTGCGGTAAATAATCGAGCAGTTCGGGGTTTAAAATAAACTTATCGAAACGCATCTGGTCAATTACTTCTAAAGCTACCGGGTATTTTTCGAGGGCATCGTACTGCAATTGATCTGGTTTACCCATAACCTGCTGCAGCGTAAGCAAGGCATTTAAGCCGGTGCCAAACCCAATTTCCAATATTTTTAAAGGTTGCTTATTGCGGGAGCGTACATGTTCCAGCCCAGCCCGGATAAATACATGTAGCGATTCTTGTAAGGCCCCGTTTACAGAGTGGTAGTGCTCATTTAGCGCCGGTACAAATAAGGTCGTCGAGCCGTCTTTGGTTTCTCTTATTTCAGTTTTCACAGATATATCGGTTTAAAACAAAAATTAGCCGGCCAAATTTTAAAATTTTAACCGAGAAAACCATAGGTAATTATTAGTTAGGATTAATTTACAACTTACCTAGGGTAAAAAATAAGGCTATTATTGAGCGGTAAACACCTAGTTAACCCGCATTACACAAACTAGGGAACTGATTGGGTAGAATGCTGGGCGCGGGGGAATATTTGTATTAACACCCACCCAATAAACTAAATTTAGCCCCATGTACCTAATTATTTATTTTACGCCCGAGGATGTGTATTTTGCATATTTTAAGGGTGTGGGGTGTTTGTGAATATTTCTATGTAATTGAATAATATAAATTTATTTGAACCTTGAAGGTTAATTAAGAGTTTAATAATTAAATATTTATATAAATTTTAATTTTGCATCTTATGAATAATGAAAGATTTAAGCAGAGGATGGCAGAGTTGGAACAGGAACGGGATAAGTTTGTTGCCAAATTAACGCCCGAAAGCCAACAAGAATATAAACAAAAAGAAGAAGCGTTTAACCGGCTGGGTAATTCTACCAACCACGATTTAAATTCTGATAAACCAATGCTGCCAAATAAATAAAATATATAGCACCTATGAAAACCTTTAAAGGTTATGCCTGATTAAACCGGAATTGTGATGCTTTTCCGGTTTTTTTATGCCATTTATTTTTGATTTTTTTAGATAGGATCTTATAAAGTAGGCACCTGATTTTTAGAGAGTAATCTTATTTAGGCCGGAGCGGTGTAATTGAAACTCTTCGGCTATATTTTTTGTACCTTTGTAGTATGATTGCGATTCAAACAAAAAAAGATATACGTAAACTCGCCCTCGACGACCTGAAAGCCTGGTTTGTGGAGAACGGCGAAAAACCTTTCCGGGCCAAGCAGGTGTACGAGTGGTTGTGGAAACATGCCGCCCAATCGTTTGCGGAGATGAATAACGTGTCGTTGCCGTTACGCGAAAAACTGGATGCGCATTTTGCCATAAACCGGGTACAGGTAGCCAACCGGCAAATCAGCAAAGACGGCACCATTAAATCGGCTTTCCGGTTATTCGACGGCAATATTGTAGAAGGCGTTTTAATTCCGCACGAAGAACGCATGACGGCTTGCGTATCGAGCCAGGTGGGTTGTTCGCTTACCTGTAAGTTTTGCGCCACCGGTTACATGGAGCGCAAACGCAACCTTGAGGCTGCCGAAATTTACGACCAGGTAGTTTTAATTAACCAGCAGTGTTTAGAACACTACGGTACACCGCTTACCAATATTGTGTACATGGGTATGGGCGAACCTTTGCTGAACTACGCCAACGTGGTAAAAAGTGTGGAGCGTATTACCGCGCCCGATGGCTTAAATATGGCGGCCCGCCGCATTACCATCAGCACAGCTGGTATCGCCAAGATGATTAAGAAATTAGCCGACGATGGGGTAAAAGCCAACCTGGCGCTGTCGTTGCACGCGGCCAACGATACCAAGCGTAATGAAATAATGCCGATTAACGAAACCAACTCGCAGGAAACGTTAAGTGAAGCGCTAAAATATTACCACCAGGTAACCGGCCGCAAAGTAACCTACGAGTATATTGTGTTTGAGAATTTTAATGATTCTTTACAGGATGCCGAAGATTTGCTGCGGTTTACGCGCCTGATTCCGTGTAAGGTAAATTTAATTGAATACAACCCCATTGCGGCGGCTTTATTCCGGAACACCGACGATGACCATTTATCGAAATTTGTGTATTACCTCGCCGACCGGGGCGTACAGGTAAACGTGCGCCGGAGCCGGGGCAAAGATATAGATGCGGCCTGCGGACAGCTTGCCACCAAAGAAAAAAAACAGCTTGCCTAAGGCAAGCTGTTTTCTAAGTTTTTAATTATCCACCACAAATAATTAAAATCACCCAAACTTAATCAGGAGGTCTTTATATTTCTGTTACTCCAGGTTTCTGCAGTACAGCTTTATTATCTACTTTAATCCGTTAAAAGAATTTGTCTCTCCTTAGCTACAACCCGGCAAATCTGCCGCTATTTCTTTTAACTCCTACACCGTTGATTTTTAACTTTAATCCCTTCTGGATAGATATTATCAACTGATTCGATACAAATATACGGATATTTTCAATAAAGTTGCAAGTACTTTAAAAAATTAATAATTATTTTTTCTCTAAAATTTATTTTCTGGCTTAAAAGCACATTCCCAGCCGGAATAAAATTCGTTTAAAATGGTTTTCCTGGGTGGTAGTGGTGGCATTTATTTCGGTGGTCCGGCTAGCGCGTTGGTTGCGGTAACCTATATTCAGAATAAAGGCGTGGGTTTTACGGGAGTTAAATTTCAGGCCCAAAGTAGGGCTCCAGAACCAACCGCCGTTATAATTGCCGGGCTGGCTGGGGTTATTTAACCAATCTAACGCATAACCAGCATCTATACCGTAGTAAGGCCGTACTTTGGTTTTAGTTAGGTCGCCGCGCAAACCCAGCGCAACCGGCAGCAAAGTTAGGCCATCGTAGGCATCTACGCCGGTGGTAAGGCCCACGGCCAGCATCGGAAAAAACTGGTACCCATTAAAGCTCTGAAAAGACAGGTTAACTTTCCGGCTGGCGCTCGCGAGAGCATTGGGCACCGGCTGGTTGCCTACACTTAAACCCAGTTCGGTTATATTCTGGTAACCCTGGGTGTAGGGGTATTTAAAATCAGGATGGGCAAACTCACGGGCCAGGCGGGCTACTTCGGTTTGCGGAAAAACAAAAAGGTTACGACCGGTTGTTTCTATCTTAACAGTAGCAGCGGCGGGGTCGCTGTCTAGTAACTGGCCCCGGATAATACTGCCGTTTTTTAAATACACTACGTCTTGCCAGCCCTTTTTCTGGGCCAGCAAAACCGTAGGTAAGGCAAAAAACAGGAAAAACAGGTAATAAGTTAAGCGTTGGCGTGGCGGCATAGGGGCGGGCTTCATCCTTTATTAACCCTTATTTTACTCAGGAACTTAATATTTTGCGGGTCGCGGTAGTCGTACTGGTACAAACCATCGTTGCCAATTACAAGTAAGTTCTGCCCCAGCGGAATTAAATCAAAAGCGTGCAGGTCTTTAAAATGGGCCAACTGGTTGGTATCAATGGCAAACACATTGTTAGCATTAAAAACTTTCAGTCCGTGTTCGCCTTCGCACAAAAATAGGGTGCCCCGGTCTATGCCTAAGCCGTGCGGATTTTGCATGGGGTAAGTTTTAACCCGCCTCGGGCTCCGGATATTGGTAATATCAATAACTTCTAATTGGTTTATGTTGTTGCCGGTGCGGCATGCGGTACCGTTCCGGATGGTTACATAAGCAAAGTTGCCTTCTACTACCACTGGGTCGCAACCAAAAAAATGACTGATGGAAGAGATAAACTGCGGTTGTGCGGGCTGGCTGTTGTCGTAAATGAGCATACCGGTGCTGGTGCCCAGAAATAATTTATCCTGGTAAGGGAAAATTGTTTCGGTACCCCAGTTAGTACCTACGTTTATACCCCGCACCGGGCTCGCCGGCTGGGTAATATCAAATACCTGTAAGCTGGAGGTGTTAATTGCGTACAAATAATTGCCAGTAATGGTAAAACGGGCCATAGAACCGCCTACACCGGTACTGCCACCGGCATTGCTATTGGGCGCCGCCGATTGGGCAAAATTTAATATATCCCTACTGCCGGAATTCCACCCAATCCCGGGGTTGTTATTGTTGCAATCGTTGGGGCGGGTTTCGGTTACCGTCCGGGTGGTATAACCCACCGTTAAAACATCGGTATCTTTGGGCGTGTTGGCATTACCCGCAGAAATAAATCGGGTAAATAAGTTGTAGGTGTGGTTTTTAACTTCTACCTGGTTAAGATTGGTAATATCCAGGGCAAGTAAATCCGGGCCCGCATCGGCATATAAAATATTATCCCGGATGGCTAAATCTACGTTGCCCGGAATATTAATAAAAGAAATATTTTTAGGCGCCGTTGGGTTGCTGTTGTCTATTACGTGAATGCCTTTGTACAGCTCGTTTACAAATATATACTGGCCTTTGGCATAGATTTTTCCGGTAGTTTTGAGCTCCCGCGCCGGCTCCGATTTAATTGCTTGCCGCAGTTCGCTCCGTTCCAGTTGGATGGGGTCTTGTACATTATAGCTTACAGTTGTTTCGCACTCATCGGTGCAAGATACCAGCGTGCACATGGCCACCAGGTACAATACCAGCGTAGCCCAATGCAAAGGTCCGGCGGTATTAAATTTTAGAGGGAGTAGAAATTTTTTTTGCATACGCCTGATTAAGATTAAATAGAGGTTGTTACTAAGTAAAGAATCTGAGATTTTAAATAAGGGTGGTGTTTAAGTGCCGGAATTAATTTGTTGAACGGAGTATTTAAATTTTGTAAACCAGGCCTAACCGAAAAAAGCGGGCAAAATTTTCGCGATCGGCGCCTTCAGTAGTTGGGGTATAATTTTTAAATCCGTAAGAATAACCCGTTGTTAGGCCAAAATGGTGGTAATAAGCCGTCAGGTTCAGGCGAGCCCGGGTATCGAGGCCAGCTTTATCCCGGTCCCGGTCCGAGGTGTATGTGTGTCCGTTGGTATCGGTCGCTTTGCCTTTTTCGTGGCTGCTTACGTTATAAGCTAAATCCAGGCCGGCCGCTAAATCTAGAACAAACGGGGCCAGGGTAAATCTTTTACCGGCAAACGGATGCGCATTGATAAAGTGGTGGCTTAAAACGGTTTCGCCGGTAACTGCGGGTGCCGTAGCACTGCTAACCAACGTATAAGCGTGTTTTAGTTTTACCTGGTTGCGCAGTATTTCGTAGCTGCCCTGCAAACCCCAAATAATATTTTTAGCGGTTACTTTTTGTGCCTGGGCGGCCAAGCCATAACTCCAACCCGGAATTTTGCCGTACGGGTTGTTGGTGTAATTGATATCACGCCGGCCGCTCCCCAAAATCAGGTCTGAGGTGCGGGTTGCCGATTCGCCGCCAAAATAAAATAAGCCTGAATTTGCCTGAATGGTATATTCTACCTGTTGCCCTAAACAAAGGGTATGGCTTAAAACCATAAAAACCAGAAGAGCAGCCTTCTTCATAAAAAACTATTTAAACGGTTTACGACGCCTTAAATAATACATTTTAAACAAGTAACCTTAACCGCCGACCGGCCTGGTAAATTAAAAGCTACTCTCCGGCGGGGTTAATAAGCTATAGTTGCCTCCTGGTTGGCAAATGCCATTTAGCGCCAGGCAAGTAATTGGTTGGGCTGGGGGGTAGCAACTGGTTTATGCACCAACCCGATTTTAGTTAAAGGGCCGCGGTTAGTAGTGGGTACATTCTGCGCTTTAGAACAAGAATTAAGGGTTATAAGTAAAATAATAAAAATGGCCAAGTGCAGGAGCAGGTTAGATACAGAATAAACCTCTCTTTTCTGCTTAGCAGATAATCTTAACATAAGCTTAATTAGTTTAATTGGTATTTAATTAATCAGGGTCCCTGGTAACTAGACCCGCGCTTAGAGAAGATG
Organism: Adhaeribacter sp.; assembly: GCF_057359045.1. Classification (NCBI taxonomy): domain Bacteria; kingdom Pseudomonadati; phylum Bacteroidota; class Cytophagia; order Cytophagales; family Hymenobacteraceae; genus Adhaeribacter; species Adhaeribacter sp. The sequence continues at coordinate 35,164 of NZ_JBMQUD010000147.1, read as the reverse complement.
GTTGCACGCCGTTAAAAAAATGCTGCCACTTTAATTTTGTTAAATACTTTTCTTGGGCGGCATCTCTCAAAATAGCAGGCAGCAGTACGAACGGGAGAAATAAATAAGAGCAAGCTTGCCCGCCTAATGGCTTAAGATTTTGTATTGGGTTAATATCTGGAAAGAATTATCCGAATTAAACTTTACCGCCAACGCGAAAATTAAGGCTAAAATATTTAGTTGGCGGGTGTTATAATGCGGTTGGTTTTAAAGTCATAATCGAGGGTAGCGTAGGAGGTAGTTTGGGCCGATTTTACTTGCACCTTAGCAGAAAAATGCCCGATGTTTTTGCGTTCGTCGTAAGTAAACTCTTCGGCCAAGATGGTTAAATCGGGGCTGGCTTTAAAAACCACATGCTCCGACGCCTCCAGCTTTTTGCGGTTGTAATAAACGGCCAGGTTACAGCTAAGTTCTTTGCCGTGTATTTTAAAAAGTACGTCTTCGCTGTATTTGATGGCGCTTTGCCCGTTCAGGTTAACGGTATCGGTTACTCCCGCCCGAACCAGTTCAATGGTGTTTGGTAGAAAAGTAAAGGCACTAAATAAAACCCCGAGTAAAAGCAGGTAAAAGGGTTTTTGCATGGTAATGGCGGGTTGCGCAGTTAAATATTTTTAAGGATAGCTAATCGGTAAGCACCCATTAACCAGAAAACTAAAGATAAATATTCCGGCTCTAAATACAAGCCGTTGCTGTACTCAAAAATATTCCCCGGTAAATTAAATATTTAACTCTATTAATGAGTGCGCTATTTAGTGCAGCTAGGCTGGCAACTGGTGTAAAAATGTCAGCTTAACCAAACTTAGCCTAGCCGTTAAAGAAATATTTTATTCGGGCCGGAAACGCCCCTGGGCGGGTGGGCGGCCGGCTTTTTGGTCGTCAGAATTTTCGTAGTTTACTTCCCTGATTTCTATTTCTACGGCGTGCGATTTAGGCCGGATTTTCTCGCCAAAAGTATTTGCGTACTGCTGGGTAAATTCGCAGCCAAAAAATATTATCAGCGACGAGTAGTAAATCCAGACCAGAATAATAATGATTGAACCGGCTGCGCCGTACGCCGAGCCCACATCGCCTTGGCCCAGGTACCAGCTAATTAAAAATCGGCCCAATACAAACAGCAAAGCCGTTAAAAAAGAACCTACCCATACGTCTTTCCAACGAATAATGGCATCGGGTAAATATTTATAAATCAGGGCAAATAGCAAAGTAATAAAAGCCAGCGAAACTGCCACATTAACAATATGAATAAATACGACTGCAATGGCCGGAAAAATCTGCTGCAGGTAATCGGTAAAGAAGGTAAGGATAGCTGTTATCAAAAACGAAATAAGCATTAATAAAGCAATACTTAAGATTAAACCAAACGAGAGAAAACGGTCTTTGGCCACTTTTATAATATTGTTTTTGGGTTTGGCTTTTATGTTCCAGATGCTGTTGAGCGAATCTTGCAGGGTAACAAAAAAAGTAGTAGCGGCAAAAACCAGGGTGCCAATACCAATAGCCGAGGCCAGCCCACCGTTACCGGTCGCATTTACGTTTTGGATCATGGTCTGGATAGATTCGGCGGCTTCCTGACCAATCATGCCTTGCATTTCGTTTTTAAGCCGGCCGGTAACCGCATCTTCGCCCCAAATAGCACCGGCTGCCGCAATGATAATCAGCAACAGCGGAGGCAGCGAAAATATGGTGTTGTAAGCCAAAGCCGCCGCCAACCGGAAAGAGTTATTTTCCATAAACTGGCCAACGGTGGTTTTGGTCATTTGCCAAACGTCTTTTGCTTTAATTTTTGCCATAATATTTATTTCTGGTACTTCGGTCGCAATAGTTAAATCTGGCTTTGTTACGGCTAGTTTTTACGTTTGGTTAAATATCCGGGTAATTAAATGCTGGCCATTTATTTTTTAGCCCGGTACAAGCCTAAATAATATTAAAAATACTCTAAACATTTGTTACATTTATAAGCCTGCTGCTGGTAAAAGCCAGGAGGTATTAACCTTTAGTTTTATGAAACAATTACTTACTTCTGTCGGAAAAAATAATTTACTTTTATGGCTGTTTTTAAGCTTGTTACCTTTGGCGGGTGTAGCCCAGAAAAAAGTTAAAAATGCCGCCGATGGTTTTAATGCCGCCGGGTCCGATGCGCAGGCCATTGCCTTAGCCGACAAAGTAATTAAAAACATGGGCGGCTACGATGCCTGGAATAATACCCGCTACATTGCCTGGACCTGGCGCGGACAATACCACATTTGGGATAAATTTAAAAACCGGTACCGGTTGGAGCGCGGCGACACCTTGGTAGTAGTGGCCGATTTAAATACCAAACAAGGCAAAGCTTACCGCAACGGTCGGGAAATAACCGACCCTAACCGCAGCACCAAGTTAATCGGTAACATGTACCCATCGTGGGCCAACGATTCTTATTGGCTGGCCATGCCGTTTAAACTAAAAGATAGCGGTGTAACCCTTAAGTACAAAGGTGCAGGCAAAACCCAGGCTGGTGCTGATGCCGATTTAATTGAATTAACTTTTAAAGGCGTAGGCGTTACGCCCGACAACCGGTATATTTTTGCGGTTGATAAAAAATCTGGCTTAATATCAGAGTGGTCTTTCTTCCGGAATTACGCCGATGAGAAGCCAGGTTTTACCCGGCCCATGGCCGACTACCAGCAGTACGGCAAAATTAAATTACCAGCGGGCCGCGGCGATGCCGCCATGAATATGAGTAATATTGCCGTTACCCAAAATATTCCCGAAGAAGTATTTAACAGTCCCACCCCGGTAAATAAAGCTTTAATTAAGTAAAGTATAGTTGTTTAAGCATGGGTTTCAGCTTCCTGCAAATAAAAGCGCCTGTCCATAAAAAAGGGCGGGCGCTTTTATTTATTCTTGTATTACAGATTATACCATAATTACATCTGTTCTGCGCTTAAAGAGAATAAGCACCAGATGGTATATGGCGCGGGCACGCCTCGCCCGGGCCTTGTTTTCCCTAGCTCTGGCCGCTATACACTTGCCGACTGATTATTTTTTAATAATAATAGTGGTCAGAGCCCGGTAGAAAGCCCCACCAGCGGGACGCTGGCGAGAGCATTGGGTTATTCGCAATAGTGATGTAATATTGGTATAAATATTTCAGGGCTTAGATACAGCCTTAAAATAGAAGCTGAGCGCTTAAGCTGCCTTTGGCGTTTACCATGGCTTTAATGCTAGTAGGCGTCAGGTAAATGGCGTCCGGTACAATTTCGGTAATATTGCCTTGCAGCCGCACCGCCTGGTTGTTGCCGGCAGCGGTGTTTAAATTTTTCTGCAGCAAAGTGCGGGCGGCGGCCAGTTGGTTTTTCACCGGGAAATTAATTTCTTCTTCCAACACATGTATAAACCGGTTCTTGGCTAGCCAACTGGCTGTACTTAACAGCCGGTCTTTGGTATCGAGGTCGTAATCTACGTGACGCACCCGGATGCTCTGGGTTGCTGCGTCAAAATAAGGTTCGGCTTTCAGGTATATTTTGCCCGCCAGCGTTTTGGTAAAAAAGGTTTTCCGGGTGCTGCCGGTAACATCCAGCATAATTACTAATTGATTGCCGCTACCCGATAGGGCTAAATCATGTACCTTAACTCTGTCTTTACCTCCCGCAAAGGAAAATTCTTTGTTTAATATTTCTTTTTTGAGGAGTTGCGTAGCGTGGTTGTACGAAATTTCGCTGAGTAAGCCTATTTGTACCTCATTGGTTAGGTTATTTTGGGTAAGTAACGGGGGCAGCGTGGGGTTGGGTGTTACAGTAGGTTTGCCGTTGGTAACGGTTTGTAAATAAGAGCTTAGGCCAATTTGTAATAAAAGTTCGCCGTTACGGGCGGTAATCGGCGATACCCGGATAGCTTGCGGCGTAACGGTAAGCCAGGCATCCAGGGCTTTGTCCAGCGGAATGGGTTGTTGTACTTGTAGCCAGGCCTGCTGTACGTAATCTTTTATTTTAATCCGGTTTTGAATTTCGCGATCTAATTGTTTGGCTAGTTGTTGCATTTGGTTGCGCAAAGCCGGTTCTATAAAGCGCGCAATACCAATACTTAACGGACCAATATTAATAACGGGTTTGGTATCGCCCCAGGCAAAATCACTTACGCTGGTAGATTTTACTCCGTAATCTTCGGTCAGGGTTATCTGACTTTCGCTTTTTACAATTAAGTTAAAGCTAGTGTTTTCGGTTTTTTGTAGTTTGGGGCATATTTTACAGGGCTCCCACAGCCAACGGCCCGTAGCCGCAATTTGCAACGGCATGGTTAAATTAATTTTATCGCCGTTGCCCTCTAGTGTTAAATTGCCGGCTTTTACTACGGTAACTTTTAGGTTATCATCTTCCAGGTTATCGTCTTTGTACAAGATGCCCGTAATTTGCTGGTTTAATTTTTCTTCGAGCGTAGTGATTTTAATGGCTACCGGTACTGTAATGGTAGAGAGTTTGGGCGTAAAATTTACAGCCATATCGGTTACTGCCTGGTCAGGAGCTGCCGGGTTTAGCTGGCTGGTTTTGGTACAACCCGCCAAAAGGAGTAAAATGCTCCACCAAAGTAGCTGCCACCTATTGTTTATAAAAGCTCCATTCATTTTCTGTCCGTTTGCCGGAATTAATAAAAGGCAATCTAAGATTGATTAACCTATTTTCGCAACAGACCAACCGATTAGTTAGTTCGGTTTAGATAAGCGGTGCGTCAGATAACGCGTTTTAGGAATAAGATATTACCGGGCTATTTCCCAATATTTTGTTTGGATGGGAGCTGCGTTTAATGCACTCGTTAATTCTGCCTCGTCCTGAAACTGTAACTGGTGCAGGTAAGTAGCTTCTACGGCTACCCGGAATTGCTTACCGGCAAAAGGCCAGGGATTTACCCGAATTGAACCATCTTTCTGCTGAATAACGTGGTATTGTACGCCGTCAGGACCTTTGCTCACTTCTAATGTCCGTTCGGCTTCGGGTAACTGGCTGCGGCATAAAATCAGCGAGAAGCGGTCGCACCACTGCATCAGGTCGTAAGCTTGCTGGGCTTGTTTTTTAGTTACTTTTAAGTCTTTGCGCCAGCCTTTTTGGTTTTCTATTTGTTCATCCAGAAATGCATCGGTTTTTGGATTTTGGCCCCGCAATTCTTCGTACAAAAAAGATAAATGCATAGACGTTAACAAACACCGCCAACGGCCCTGGTAGCGGGCTTCGGCCATTACCTGGGTAGCCTGCTCCAGCGAAAAAGGCAAAACCGTAAAGTTAGCCGGGGCTCCGGCGGGGGTTAATCCTATTTTACCGGCCCAGAATTTTTGCCCATCGTCGTGTTGCGCAATAGCAGCCAGGGTTTCTACCCAGCGGTCGGGGCGGTCGGCGGGGCGCCAGTAATAAGCAATTTGGGTGGCCAGCAGGGCGTGGGCTTGCTGGTAAATAATTTCCCAACCTTCGGGTACGGCATTTACAATCATGAATATTTAAAGCAAAAGCTAACCCTGGCTCTAACGGATATTTTCAGGAGAAGTGTACAGGCACAGTGGAAAAACAATTTTAAAAAGCGCCGGCAAATATGGGTAAATGCCGGCGCTTGATAAATATAAAATGCTTTTGCAAAAATTATGAGGGCTGAGATTGGATTAACTAGCTGTTTTGGTACAATTGTATTAAATATTGCTGCAAAGTTTGGCTTAAGCTGCTCAGTTATTTTACCTGGGTTACCTGAATAAGAATAGACGCCTCCCTGGTCAAATTTGAATTATTTAAAAAAAATGTGCTGATTTCTATGCTTTTAATTTGCTCTGCCGGAATTTGCCGTAAGGTGGCAACTAAACCAGTAGCCTGCATCTCTATTGGCTGCTGGTTAACCAGCACTTCAATTTGGGTGTTGGGAAATTGCTCATAGGCTGCTAAATCTAACGGTAAGCAGGTGTTTTGCAAAAGTAAATCGGCCAGATTTCCGCCAATTAAGGTTAGGCCTTTTTCAGTAGCAAATTCTAAACGATAGAGGTTGTTCTCTGGTTGTATTTGCCGGCCAGGGGTGTAGCCGGCAGCGTTGTTTGTAGTCTTTCCGGTAAAAATGTTAGCTGTATTTTCATTTTTCTTTATCCCCGGTAGAGTTGCAACAGGTTCCGGCTCAGAATTCCCACATTTACCCCGCGTAAACCCGGCAAGTAAAACCTGGGTAGCTAAAATAAAGGCAAAAAACAGAAGTAATACTTTCTTCATTTTAATAGTATTAGAATATTTAACGGCAACTTGCTATAAAGGAAAAAGTTACAGGCAAACAAACATTATTAAAGTAATTTAAATAGGGGCTTGGCTAAACGGCCATTTAGGGAAGTTGTCTTTCAAGTGCCACCAGTGATACAAGGACTGGAAAGCCTTTTGTCACTGGTGGTTTAATTGCCTGCAATTGCTTCTACTTTTTAAGAATGGCTAGTGCTGCCCCGGAAAAGTTTACACTAGCGCTATCGGAGAACTTGTAATTTAGATTTGGAATGAAAACATTCGATAATATTAATTCGCTCTTGTTCTGAATATCTAAATTAGCCTGAGCAATCGTATTATTCGGATTTATTTGTATTCTGGATTGGCTTCTGGGGCTTGTGCCAATAGCCGCCCGAAGAAAGCTTAACTTATTATTAATAAGGTCTATCTTGTTTAAATTATCTTGTTGTATAAACAAACTATCCTGGGTAAAGCCAATTATTTTAGTTGAGGTAATACTCCAGTCATGCTTATTTTTACCAAACGTAAATGGTTTATTATCTATGGCGTAGCTGGCATTGGTAGTTACCGTTTGCAGAGTGGGGAGGGTAATAACTACCTTTTCGCGGTCGCCTAAATAGCGACGTTCCTGCTGGTAGTTTACATCTATCATCAGCCGGTTGCCCGCCTGGGTAATCTTAATTTTATCGGCATCAGGTTTATACACCTGCACTTTAAAATCCGGCCCTTGTTTAATAGTTACACTTATTTCGCTCGCGGCATTTACGGCTACGGCGGTAAAATTCTTCAGGTTAAAAGTTTCAAAATCCCGGTAAGGGTCTTTGTAAGTCCCGGCCAGGTATTCAGCTCTCAGATTAGTATTATAAATTGCTAGCGAAGTCAGTAAAATCAATACTGCCACCAGCAAGAATAAATTGCTCTTTTTCATGATGATTAAATGTCTTGTTTAATACCAAAGTTTTCGGATTTATAGCTTTCATAGCGCATCTTAATTTCGTCGGGGTGAATATCCAGCAAGTACATATTCCGGAGAAATTCGGGTAAATCCTGCTCCAGGAACCGTTCTTTCCGGAAAGCTTTCACTTTTTTATCGCCAGCCGGCGAAACAAAAAAACCAATGCCCCTTTTGTTGTAAATTACTTCCTGGTTTTGCAGAAATTCGTAGGTGCGCATAACGGTGTTGGGGTTTACTTCTAAGGCCACGGCCAAATCCCGGACGGAGGGTATTTTGTGTTCAGCGGGCCATTTGCCCAATAATATATGTTCGCTTACATAACCGGCTATCTGCAGGTATATGGCTTCGTTGTTTTTAAATTCCATGTTCGCTTTCTTTCCGTTCTAAACTTGTTTCTCTTTTAGCCGCATAAAGCTAGCCAGCCACAGCATGATGGCCATGAGCATAAAACCAAGCAAAATGGTTGTTTTATGCTCTTCAAAAACACTTATACCAAAAAATTGATATTCTCCTTCCTGTAACATTACTGAACCAAAGGGGAAAACAGACCTTACATTTGTACCCAGCATGGCTTTCACGAAGCTGTAATTAAGAAAGACCAGGACGGCTACAAATAAAAAGAAGGTAAAGGCAATTTTTACAAAATGCATTTTCTGGAAATAAATGGCCCCCCAAATAGCAAAAGCATGCAGTAAGATATAGGCCAGGAATACCAGATACACTTCATTTTCGGCATCAAAAATATTCAGGACTTGTTTGGGCTCACCGTTGGCAGGGGCTAAGTTTAGAATAATTATATCTATCAGGTAAAATGCCGCTGTGTAAAAAAATAAAAATAAAACAAAGGAATAAATCCAGGCCAGCAGGAATTTTTCTAGGTGAGAGGCGGGTAGGGTTAAGGCCGAGATGGCCGTTTTTTTATCGCCAAGATTACTGAATACACTACTTGTAAAAATGGAGCCGGCAGCCAAAAGGCCAAAAGAGAAAATGGCAGCTTGGGCAGAAATTTCTAGCGGGCCTTTTTCCATAAAGGTAATAAATTCCAGAATCAGGGTTAAGGCACCCAATAATACTACCAACGACATAAAGTAACCTTTATAATGCTCAGTAGTGTGTTTTTTAAACAAGCGGCCAAAGCGAGTAGGTTTAAACTGATTTTGCATATACAGGTTTGTTTAAATATTCGGTGATAGATGATTTTCCGCTGATAATAGCATTAAAAAGTAACTCCATATCTACTTTGCTGTAGTTGCCTTCGTGGTTAGGAATAATTACGTGCTGGCCCCGCAGCGACTCCTCGGCGTACAGTACTTTGTAATCGGCTGGGTTTTGCACCGTGGTAAAGGTTACTTTTTCCGAGATGGCATCCAGTTCCTGGTTCAGTACAATTTCCTGGTTGTGCAGCACGACCAAGGTATCAATCAGGCTATCTAAATCGCGGACCTGGTGCGTAGAAATAATAATGCACCGTTCTTCGGTAAGGGCCGAGGCAATAATTTTCCGGAACTGCACTTTAGAAGGAATATCCAGGCCGTTGGTGGGTTCGTCCATAACCAGGAGCGGCGTATTCGTAGCTAAACCAAAAGCAATCATTACTTTTTTTTGTTGCCCGAAAGAAAGTTTATCCAGAATGGCTTCGCGCGGTACTTCAAATTCCTGCAGGTAGCCATAAAATTCTGTTTCGCTGAAATGCGGGTAAAAAACGGCCGTACTTTTTACAAACTGTGCCGCCGTAACTGCCGGAACATATATTTCTTCGGGAATAAAATACAGGTTTTCGAGCACCTGCGGCGACCGGCCGGCTACGTTTTGGCCATTAATTTGCACTGAGCCTTGCAAGGGAAAGGCCAGGCCAATCATGTTTTTCAGGAGTGTAGATTTGCCCGCGCCGTTCTTACCTAATAAACCATAAATATGGCCTCTGGATAAAGTTAAGTGGAGGTTTTTAAAAAGTAGGTTTCGTTTAGAATACCCAAAGCTCAGGTCATGGATCTGGATCATTTTACCATTGTTATAGTGTATTAGATAAATAGTACACTACAAAAGTAGAAAACAGATTTGCATTTCCTAATATTTTAAGAAATAATATTTTAAAATAGGGAGAGGCGGCTTTAGGAGGATAGCTATTACCGGTTTAGCCTAAAGAGAAGTCGGGAATAAAAGAAGTACTAAGCTGTAAATTTATCTTTTTAAAGATATTGTATGGGGCTGAGAAAATCTGGTTGGCAACTTAATTAGAAAGTATTTTAATACTTTTAAGAGTAGTTAAGCAAAGTAATTTTTTAAGCTTTCTTTTTATTAGGATTTTGCCGATTGTGAAACAATGACAAAAGGTAGATGGAATCTTGTTCTATTTTATAAAAGATAGTGGTATGGCAGTGAAGCAGAAAACCACGAATATCATCTGCTTTGTTTTATACAGTGCCGATGTTAAGATATTTAACTAACAGGTCTAAAAACCTAAATAACCTGCGAGTAAAAGTCTTTACCGGATTATTTCCAAATTCCGGCTCTAAATACTCTTGTAGCTCCTGTAACTGTTTACTGGCTCGTTGGTTCCAGATTATTCTAGCCATTTAGCATTATTAAGCTTTATTTCTTCATTCGAAATCCTGGCTAATTTGTCTTCAATGTCGCTGTTCCTGGCTAATACTTCTTTCTGTTGCTCTTCTGATAAATTATTCCACAACTCTCCTGCAGCATAGTTATTTCTGCTGGATAATATCATAAATATTTCTTCCAGTAGATTAATCTCTTTGCCTCCGGCTAAAACCGGAGGATAGAATTATAAACCCTTCTGCATCCGTAAGTTCTCCAGCATATCGGTGGTCATGGTGTCCAGGTCGTATTGGGGTTGCCAGTTCCAATCCTGGCGGGCGGGGGCATCGTCGATGCTTTGGGGCCACGAATCAGCAATTTGCTGCCGGAAATCTGGCGCATAAGAGATCTTAAAACCAGGTATTTGTTTCTGAATGGCAGCCGCAATTTCGCCCGGCGAAAAACTCATAGCCGCTAAATTATACGAAGAGCGGATGGTAATATTTTCGGCGGGCGCATGCATTAAATCCAGGGTGGCTTTTAAGGCATCGGGCATGTACATCATGGGCATATACGTATCGGGTTGCAGGTAGCAAACGTATTCCTGGCCTTCTACGGCCTTGTGGTAAATATCTACGGCGTAGTCGGTGGTGCCGCCGCCCGGTAAGGCTTTGTAGCCAATCAGGCCGGGGTAACGCAAACTCCGCACATCTAAATTATAGCGCCGGGCATAATATTCGCAGAAACGCTCGCCGGTTTGTTTGCTAATGCCATACACGGTGTTGGGGTCCATAATGGTGTGCTGCGGTGTGTTTTGCCGGGGCGTAGTAGGGCCAAAAACCGCAATAGAACTGGGCCAGTAAACTTTAGCCACTTTTTTTTCAATGGCCAGGTCCAATATATTTTCCAGCCCTTTCATGTTTACTTTCCAGGTAAATTTGGGACGGCTCTCGCCGGTAGCCGACAGTACGGCCGCTAAGTGGTATATTTGAGTAATGTTGTGCCGGTAAGCTTTTTCGGCCAGGTTGTGGCGCGACAAAACATCCATAATCTCGAAAGGCCCGGACTCCGTAAGTTCGCTTTTCTTGGGCATGGCAATATCCGAAGCAATTACCTGGTCAGGGCCATATATTTTGCGCAGTTCTAACGTTAATTCGGAACCTAACTGGCCTCCGGCGCCGGTTACTAATATTTTTTCTCCCGTGGCGTTCATGCAATTAATTTTTTACAAAGTAAGCTAATTGTCCGGCAGATTTAATAGGCCATACCGCCTAACCAACGAAAATAATTATCTTTGCCAAGCTGGTTTAGGCAGATGAATGCGCCAAAACAGAGGCAACGTGCCTGATAATTAACCGTTTTAACCTGGGTAGTTAACCGCGTAAAATGACTTTTGAGGAAGACCTGACCAAACGAAGAATTGATGTGGCGGCTTTTGCCGCCGGCGACCCGACCCGGTTTGCCGATTGGCAGCGTATGTACGGCCAAATGCATCCCAACAGCTTTTATGTGGCGGTAAAAATGGTGATTAATGATGTACGCCGCCGTTTCTGGCTTGCTGAAGCCGTAAAACCGGTTCCGGCCGCCGCTACAGAAGTAGCAGCAAAACCACCCGTAACGCGCCGTGCTACTATACCGGCGGCGGCGCCAAAACCAACTGCTGCACCTACTGTCACCGAAAATACCGATGCTCCGGTGAGCCCTACGCCACCAGCAACACCGGCCAGAGCACGTCCGGTAATCCGGCGGCCAGCACCCGCCCCAACCGAAACACCTTCTGTAGAAACCGAACCAACGGGTTCCCCGGCTATTACCGAAAGCGCGGCCGAGACGCCCAAGCCAATCCGTGCCCGGCCCGTAATCCGGAAACCGATGGTTACTTCGGAAAATAATGCGCCTGAAAGTAATACCATTGGCCCAGTAGCAGAAGACGGTACCAACGCCGAAATGCCGGTACATACCAATCCCGATCCTGAAACAGCGGCCCCCAAAGCACCGCGTCCGCGCCCGGTAATTAAACGGCCGGTGGTTAGAGATACACCGGCAAATCCGGAAGAAATTGCCCCGGTCAGTGCATCAGCCATACCCGATCCGGTTCCTGATGATGTGCCCAATGATGCAAAACCCGAGGAAGCCCCGGCAACTAAACCACCACGGCCCCGACCGGTATTTAAACGTCCGGCGCCGACTGCCTCTGCGGCCGAAGCCATACCGGCTGCCGGAGAAGTTACGTCGGCTTCCGAAGAAGTAACAAATATTGTAACACCTCCGGCATCGGAGCCAGCCGTTGCCGAAGGAGCTAACCCGGAACCTGCTGCCCCGGCAAAACCGCCGCGGCCTAGACCGGTTATACGTCGACCCACGTTGCCGGCAGCAGAACCTGCGCCAACAACTGGCGTAAATGAACCTGCTTCGGAACAGATAACAAAACTAACTACAGAGCCACTGGCAGTTGCTCCGGTAAGCGACACCCCCGCGGTAGCAGAACCGCCGGCGGTAACATCAGTTGCTGAAACACCGCCTACTGCGGCCCCAGCCGAAGAACCCCGGAAAACACCCCGGCCCCGGCCCATTTTTAAACGGCCAACGCCGCCGGAGAAACCAAATGAATCTGTTTAGAAGAGCAACATTTATTCTTTATCCGGGTTTTAAACAAACCCGATTAATCACTTTTGTTTATAATATATGTACGATACTTTAAAACCCGAACTGGAAAAACAACTGGCCGAAATACAGGAGGCCGGTTTATTTAAACGCGAACGCATTATTACCACCCCGCAGGGTGCTGAAATAAAAACCACCGAAGGCAAAGAAGTTTTAAATTTCTGTGCAAATAATTACCTGGGTTTGTCGTCGGACCCGCGGGTAATAGAAGCGGCCAAACGCACCATCGATAGTCACGGTTTTGGTATGTCGTCGGTGCGGTTTATTTGCGGTACCCAAGATATTCACAAAGAGCTGGAACAGAAACTGGCCACGTTTTTAGGCACCGAAGACACTATTTTGTACGCGGCGGCTTTTGATGCCAACGGCGGGGTTTTTGAACCTTTGCTGGGCGAAGAATCGGCCATTATTTCGGATGCCCTAAACCACGCGTCAATTATTGATGGAGTGCGTTTGAGCAAAGCCAAGCGTTTCCGGTACAACCACAACGACATGGCCGATCTGGAAGCAAAACTGCAGGAATCCCAGGATTTAAAACACCGCATTATTGTTACCGATGGCTCGTTCTCGATGGATGGCACCATTGCCCAACTAGATAAAATATGCGACCTGGCCGATAAGTACCGGGCGCTGGTTTTGGTAGATGAAAGCCACTCTTCGGGGTTTATTGGCAAAACTGGTCGGGGCACACACGAATACCGCAACGTAATGGGCCGGATTGATATTATTACCGGCACTTTAGGTAAAGCTTTAGGCGGTGCCATGGGTGGGTTTACGTCGGGCCGCAAAGAAATAATAGAAATGCTGCGGCAGCGCTCGCGCCCATATTTATTCTCAAATTCTTTAGCGCCGGCTATTGTGGGGGCTTCTATTGCGGTGCTGGATATGCTCTCCGAAACCACCGAACTGCGCGACCGACTGGAGTGGAATACAAAATATTTCCGGGAAAAAATGACGGCCGCCGGTTTCCAGATTACCCCTGGCGAGCACCCCATTGTACCCATTATGCTCTACGAAGCCAAGCTCTCGCAGGAATTTGCGGCTAAATTATTAGATAAAGGCATTTACGTAATTGGTTTTTATTACCCGGTGGTACCGCAAGGCAAAGCCCGTATCCGGGTGCAATTATCCGCTTCCCATACCCAGGAGCACCTCGATAAAGCAATTCAGGCCTTTACCGAAGTAGGAAAAGAATTAGGCGTTTTAAATTAAGTATAAGTTTAAATCAAGGCTGTCTAGCATAAAAATAATTTAGATGACGTGGCTGCCCTGGCGGCATGTTTTCACCAGAGAAAGGTTAGGCAGCGGTAAAAACAAATTTACATGGGCAGTGATAATACCACCCATGGCGTAAGCTTCTGTTCTGTACAGAAATACGAAACAGCTTAAATCTCCAGACTCTAAAACAAAAGTGGCCTGTCAGGTTAATTTACCGGCAGGCCCAGTAGAGTTTCTAATAGTAAGCTCAGAAGGAATAATTACCTTTTCAGTTCTTAAATCAAAATCCTTTTTATTTAGTGCTTTAAACAATAAGGCTGCTGCGGCTCTGCCCATGGCATAGGCCGGTTGGGTTATGGTGGTAAGGGAAGGATTTAATAAAAATGCCGAGGGTAAGTTGGAAAAACTAATAATTTTTACTTGGTCGGGAACCGTTAGTTGTAACGCTGCGCACGCCAGATAAACACTGGTGGTTAGTTTCTCTACCGTAGCAATTAGGCCATCTGGATGGCCGTGAGAAACCAGTAATTTTTGCAGGAGTACCTGGTTCTTTTCTTCATCCTGGGAGCACAACACAACATTGGTTTCTTTTAAAGGCAGTTTATAATCCTGCAAAGCCTGAATATAGCCTTGCAAACGCTGGTTGCTGATAGCCAGACTATTGGATACCGTTAAGATAGCAATATTCCGACAGCCGCCCTGAATCAGGTGTTCGGTAGCTTTATACCCGCTCTCGAAATCGTTGGTAGTAATTTTGGCCGTTTCTATGTCTTCACAAACCCGATCAAAAAATACCAGCGGCATTCCTTTGGCTAATAGTTCCTGAATGTGGTGGCCCGAAACTGTTTCGGAAGAAATAGACATTAATACGCCATCTACCCGGCCGCTTTGGAAATCCTGCAGAATGGCTTTTTCTTTTACAAAATTTTCGTGGGTTAAATAAATTAAAACGTGGTAGCCGTTTTCCTGCGCTACCGATTCTATGCCGTTTATAGCCTGGGCAAAATAACTATCGGCCACCTCAGGTATTACAACCGCTATGGTTTTACTTTGATTTTTTCTTAAACCGCTGGCGTGGTGGTTGGGTACATAGGCCAGTTTATGAGCTAGCTTTAATACCCGTTGCTTGGTTTCAGAACTAATTTCGTGACTATCGTGGAGGGCCCGCGAAATAGTGGAAATAGACAAATTTAGCTCTTCGGCCAGCCTTTTTATATTTACTTTCTGCATAAAAGAATCCAGCGTTTTCCTGGAATAAAGCCCTGATTTATTAATGTTTACCGACGCAAACGTTTCCGTAATTAAAGTTTGCCTTTTCTGGTGAAATATTTATAAAAAAATCCAAATTAGCGTATATATAAATGATTTAGGTATATCTTAATATAATAGGAGTTATGAGTAATATATTGCAGCCCGAAGAAAAGAATCCGTTAGAGCACCTGGAAATGTGGGAAGACGATTTGCTGGAGCGGTACCCAGACCCGGAATCAATTGCCCAGGGAAAAGCTACGGATGCTTACCGTAATTACGAAAACCCGGCCCGGGATTCGGTAAAAGAATTTTACCGCCTCAATCACCTGCACCAAACCTACGATTTTGTAAGGCAGAAAGAAAAAGAATTTCTTTCTTTTAATAAGAAGGAAATGCCAGTCTGGGACGCATTCCAATTCCTGAATCAATTGGTAGATGATTCTGACCCCGATACCGACCTGGACCAGATGCAACACTTACTGCAAACGTCGGAAGCCATACGGGCCGATGGCCATCCGGATTGGATGGTATTGGTGGGCTTGCTGCACGATATGGGAAAGGTGCTGTGTTTGTTTGGAGAACCCCAGTGGGCGGTTGTGGGCGATACGTTTCCGGTAGGCTGTGCGCATTCCGATAAAATTGTTTATTCCGAATTTTTTAAAGATAATCCTGATTATCACGATAGCCGGTACAATACCAAATATGGCATTTATGAACCTAATTGTGGTTTAAAAAACGTGCACATGTCGTGGGGGCACGACGAGTACGTGTACCAGATGATGAAAGATTATTTGCCGGAGCCTGGGTTATACATGCTGCGTTACCATTCTTTTTACCCCCAGCACCGGGAGAATGCCTACGACCACCTGCTCGATAGCCACGATAAGGAAATGTTTAAATGGGTAGATTTGTTTAACCCGTACGATTTATATTCTAAGAACCCTACGCCACCCAATTGGCAGGAATTGCGGCCTTACTACGAAGACTTGGTGGCCAAATATTTACCCGCTACCCTTAAGTTCTAATCCAATTTATTGTACATCCGGCCGAATCTACTATTAGTTTATACCGATGCAAGGATTATTTTCATCGGTGTAAATTGGTGGTAGCTGCTGAGTAAGAAATCTATATTTATGCCAAATAGCATTTAAATTGTTCCATAGAAAATAAAATTGACAAAGTATTTAATCCATCCTAAACCGGTCATTCTGGAAGAATCTAACCGGCATGTAACCGGTTAGATTCTTCCAGAATGACCGGTTTAGGAGGTATTCTATCGTTATTAATATTACTTCTATACAGTAGACTTTAAGCGGTTTGGTATTAAATATCTGGGTCAAAGGATAGCCTACAATTTTGTGATTAAGTATAGCTGGCAATTAATATTTATTCATTTAAAAAGAAGAGTAAAAATTTGCGGTATACTTATGTAATGAAATGTTTTTCTTTTTCTGCTAAACCTTTCTTTGCTTCTTTTAAATGCTATCTCTTCTGGCAAAGGCGTAAGAACGGCTAGTTACTGTAAATGGAATAAACAGCTTCTCTGCTCACCACGCCTGCCAAGCACGGGCCAGAAGAAGTATTTTTCCCGTTAATTTAAGTTGAAGCATATTTAGAAGGTATGTGGAGTAGGGCCTTGGGTTTTAATGCTCCGCAATAAACGGGTGTGCCTGGAAGGCACGCCTCCGGTAAAGAGGCACGCTCCCGGCTACGGTTTCGTGCTCTGGCGGTCAGCGCAGCGTTAATAAATACAGTCTTTAAGTTAGTACTTGGTCTGGCTGGTTATATTTACATCAGACTGAATATTTATTTTGTCTTTTCCCGAAATGTTTTTTTAATTAAAAATATTTTAAATCCTCATCCCCCACCACATGATTATTCTGTTAACCTTCCTCGGTTTTACTGCTTTTGTTGCTTTTTACACCTGGTATAAGTTAAAAAATGAGCGGCTCGATTCGCAGGATGGTTATTTTCTGGGTGGAAAAAGTTTGACCGGGCCCGTTATTGCGGGTTCCATGTTATTGACTAATATTTCTACGGAGCATTTAATTGGCATGAACGGCTCTTCTTATAAAAACGGGTTTATCATCATTGCCTGGGAGGTAACCTCGGCGTTGGCGCTGGTGGCGGCAGCCATTTATTTTGTGCCCAAATACCTGAAAATGGGCCTCACCACCATTCCGCAATACCTCGAAAAAAGGTTTGATGGACTTACCCGTACCTTAGTAGCTTTGTTTCTGATGCTATCGTTTGTAATTACTTTGCTACCCATAGTACTGTATACCGGCGCCATAAACCTCGAAAGTATTTTTAATATTTCAGAGGTATTGGGAGTGTCCAGAAGTGAAGGTTTATGGATAACCGTGGTTGTGATAGGGGTAATCGGGTCGGTTTATGCTATTTTTGGGGGCTTAAAAGCAGTAGCTTATTCCGATACCCTAAATGGCGTAGGACTTTTAATCGGGGGATTATTGGTGCCTTTTCTGGCTTTATACCATATTGGAGACGGAAATATTGCCACCGGTCTGGTAAAAGTTTTTAACCATAGTCCGGAAAAATTTAATGTAGTAGGTAAAAAAGATTCGATTTTGCCTTTTGAAGCTTTGTTTACCGGGCTTATTATTAACCAGATTTATTTCTGGTGTATGAACCAGACCATAATTCAGCGGGCATTGGGTGCCAGAAACCTGGCCGAGGCCCAGAAAGGGCTTTTATATACCGGCGTACTTAAAATATTGGTGCCGCTCATTATAGTGTTACCGGGCGTAATTGGGTTTTATTATTACAACGAACAACTTTACGCCAACCAAGACATGGTATATCCGGCCCTGGTTAAAAAAGTGATGCCGCTGAGTTTAGTTGGCTTTTTTGCTGCTGTGGTTTTAGGCGCGGTTTTAAGTACTTTTAACAGCGTATTAAACAGTGCCGCCACCATTTTTAGCATAGATATTTACAAGCGGCACTTGCACAAAAATGTTAAAGATTCGGCGCTGGTTTTTATTGGCAAAATCACGTCGGTTGTACTGGCGGTAATTTCTATTTTGGCGGCCCCCATGGTGGCTAACGTGCCCGAAGGTTTATACCAATTGCTGCAGCAGCTAAACGGCATATTTTTTATACCCATTGCTTCTATTATGCTGGCTGGTTTTTTTACCAAAAGTATATCGGCAGCTGGGGCCAAAGCGGCTTTGGTAATAGGTTTAATATTTTATGTTACCACTACCTTTATCTTAAAAGCCGATATTCATTTTGTGCACGTGTGGGGCATAGAGTTTGTTTTAAACATCCTGGTAATGGTAGTAGTATCGTATTTCTACCCGGTAAAAAATATTTATAATCCCGAAGAAATAAATACGATTCCGTTAGTACCCTGGCGCTATACCAAGGTTATGTCTTGGTCATTGGTTTTTATAACCATTGTAATTTACGTGATGTTAGGCAATGTTTAATCTTAAAGCTTACCCGCTTAGCCAAAATAGCCGCGACCTTTTGGGTTAACGGTAACTTTTGTACGCCTGATTTATCCAAGGAGAAATTAGTACAAAAATATAATGAGAAAGATAGCGAATAGCAATTTTAAAAGACTTGTAGGTGTTTGGAAAACTTCCGGCGAAATTAAATCTGGTCAGGAAAACTTGCAGTTAATAGGTATTGACAGTTACGAATTGATTCTTGATGGAAGCTGCATTTTGCATAAGGCAGACGTAAAAATGGGTGATGAGAGAAGCGAAACATTAGAAATTATTAAGTTAGATAACGCATCTGATAAAGCAAGAATGCAATATTTCAACACAAAAGGTGAAGATGGCTTAATGGTAAGTTCTTTAATCAACAATGAATTTAAGATTGAAGGGAAAGGATTAAAGTTTAGTGGAATAATTAATAATGAAAACACAGAAATCAGCGGCAAATGGTATATTCAGGTTGATAATGAAAAATGGACTGATTTTATTGACCTACATCTTGAAAAACAAAGGGGTTAGCTTTAACCAAGAAGTAAGCGTTGGGAATATACTCCCATGGAAATTTTAGGCTGAAAAAGCTGCAGGAAGAAATAATGAACCGCTAACAGCTCCTACACAAGAGTGGCGATTCAGAGATTGAATTAAGCTAAGTACATCTATTAAATAGGGTATACTAACTGTAAATTGCTTCTAAGTCGCCAGCGTTGGGTAGAGTAAAACAATAGAAGAATCTGAAATACCTGCTCTTAATAACTACCGTAATATTTGCGCAAAGTCCACTCGGCGGTAACGAGTAAAAGTAACAGGAAGAATAACCATTTCAGGTTTACCAGGTCTTCGAGCTTTTCGCTGGAGTAAATAATATTTTTGTAATCGGCTTTCAGAATATCTTCTTTTAGTTGCGCCAAGTGGGTAGGATAGTACAGGCGGCTGCCGGTTTTCTGACCTAATTGGTACAATAAATCGTGGTCGGCTAAGGCGTTCAGGGTTTCGAGTTGTAGTTCCTGCACCACAAACTGGCCGCGGTCCTGTTCGGTTTTGCCGTCTATTTCGGTACTGGCTACATAGGTGTAAACGCCGCCCGGCAAGTTGCCAATATTTAAGCCCGAAAAACCTTCGCCGTTGTTAAAGCTAAAAGAGCGGCTTTTGTTTTTCTCGTCGGTAATGCGCAGGTTAATATTTTGGCCGTAAACCTTCTCAAAAATAGTGTTGTACACTTCGGCTTCAAACCGGATTTCGTCGGTGGTAAAATATTCGTCTTGTACCGGGTACACGTTCAGGCGCTTTTTATTTTGCTGCGAGGTAAGTAATTGTACAGTACTCACCATTAATTTATCAAAAATGGCCGGCGATTGGGTTTCTTTGGCTGCGGCACCTTCGGTAATCCGCCATTGCCAGATGCCTTCGGCCAAAAGGGTAGCGCTGTGCCGTTGGTTTTTTACCTGGGCAGCCAGTAAAGGTTTAGTAGTTTTTACCCGGCCCACCTGTTGCAACAAAATTACTTCGGTACCCGGCGATAAAGAAAAATCGGCGAAGGGTACGCCAGCGGGCGGGTATTTTTCAAAGGCGGTGGAGGTAGTCTGATCGATTTGGAATTTGCGGAAACTGGCGTTTAATACCGGCGTTACTTCGTCGGTTTGGCTGCCCCGGCGGTTAATGGTTAAGCCCACGCCCAACTGGTTATAAGCGGCCAAATCGGTTTGCGAACCAATAATGTACAACGACGGAATATTTTTCTGCCGCACAAAATTAAAAGCTTCGTTGGTGCCATGCAGCCGGGTAGGCAATTGGTGCAAAACGGCTACATCGTACGTATCGGGCTTAAAAGGGGTAATACCCGGAATATATAGCACCGTTTGGAAATTATCGTTGGTTTCAATAGCGGCCCGAATGGCTTTGATATCGGGGTGGGGGGCAGCTGCGGCAATTAAAACGCTTAACTTGCCTTTTATAATATCCAGGTAAGCATGTTTGGTATTATTCAGGGCCGAGAATTCACCTTTCTGGGGTTGCACCGATATTTCGTAGTGCTTTTTACCCGGGGCGGTGGCCGTTAACGTAAATTCGGCACGGGTGGGCTGGCCATCTTTGCGCAAGGTTATGGTTTTGCGATCGAGGACCCGGCCATTTTCTTTTAGGAGTACCGTGGTGGTATTGCCGGAGAAACCTTCCTGGTTTATTTCGGCCACTACCGGAAATTTATTGCCGCTGTAAGCTACTTTGTTATACAACACCGAGTTAAGCGCAATATCTTTTTTGGCTACTGTGTCGCCTACGGCAACCGGGTAAACCGTAAAATTA
The DNA here is from genome assembly GCF_057359045.1 of Adhaeribacter sp. Lineage (NCBI taxonomy): Bacteria > Pseudomonadati > Bacteroidota > Cytophagia > Cytophagales > Hymenobacteraceae > Adhaeribacter > Adhaeribacter sp. The sequence goes on along the minus strand of NZ_JBMQUD010000147.1, from coordinate 14,519 downwards.
AAATCGGAATAAGCCGGCGACTTGCCTTTGTTTATAATGCCATCTGAGAGCAGTACCACACCCGCCAGGTTACGGCTTTCGTAAACGGCCTGCACGTGGCCCAATAGCTCATCGAGGTTGGTCGTAGGGTTTTCAAATTTTATGTCGGCTAAAGCCGGATTAGCCTTACCTAAGTCTAAAGTCTGAATATCGACCCGGAAATCTTCGTCTTCTAAAGCGCCGGCCAGTTCCTGTAAACCGCTGGTGGCGGTGTTTAAGGTGTTTTTGCTGGTAAACAAACCTACCGATTGCGAATTATCCAGGGCCAGTACAATGGTTGGTTTTTCGGCGGTGTTGGTTATGGCTTTTAAATAAGGCCCCAGGAGCAAAAAGCACAAAAAGCTTACCACGGCAAACCGCAAAAAGGCCAGCAGGTAATTAAGCCGAGCCGGCCACGGCGCTTTTTTGGAATATAAAACCCAACTGTAGAGGGCACCTACGGCCAGGCACACCAAAATCAGCCACGGGGAATAAGTGGTTAATATTTTAAATTGACCCAAGGTGATGTCGTTATTCGTTGACTGTTATTTTAAAATAAGAAATATTATTTAAACGAATTTATCGCTTAAACCAATATTTAATTAAATAGATAACCAAAAGAGCGTAAGGTATAAACCCTACGCTCTTTTGGTATCTAATATAACTAAATTTATTCAATTTCAAAATTTAAGCTATTGCCGAATTGCTTTAGATGCCATAGGCTTGTTTAAATATTAACCGATGGGCGGAGTTTTTGTTACGACCAAAGGTAAATTGTTCTAAAATCATTAAAACTTGGTACTTAACGAATTAAAAATTAAAAATATCCGTTACTCTTTTTCGGCTATTATTAATACTTAGAATTAGCTACGTCGGGCACCAGAAACAAATTATTATCGGCAAGAATCAACTAACAATTAACGAACAACCAAACTAAGTCAGCATGCCGCCATCTACCTGTAATACCTGCCCCGAAATATAAGCCGATAAATCAGAAGCCAGGAAAACCGTAGCATTTGCTACATCGTCGGGAGAGCCACCGCGGCGCAGCGGAATAGCTTTTTTCCACTCTTCTACTACGGCCGCATCCAGTTCGCCGGTCATCTCGGTTTCGATAAAGCCCGGCGCAATGGCGTTGCTGCGAATATTGCGCGAGCCTAATTCTAAAGCTACCGATTTGGTAAAACCAATAATACCAGCTTTAGAAGCGGCATAATTGGCCTGGCCAGCATTGCCTTTTATGCCCACCACCGAGGTCATGTTTATGATAGAACCACTTTTCTGGCGCATCATGGGTTTAGTAGCCGCTTTGGTGAGGTTAAATACCGATTTTAAATTGGTGTTAAGAACCGCGTCCCACTGCTCTTCGGTCATGCGCATCAGCAAGCCATCTTTGGTAATACCGGCATTGTTTACCAGAATATCCAGGCGGCCAAAATCTTTTACTACATCTTCAATTAGCTTTTCGGCCTGGGCAAAATCCGAAGCATCGGAGCGGTAGCCTTTTACTTTGGCCCCATCAGTAGCCAATTCCTGCTCCAGTGCCTGGCCTTTCTCTACGCTAGATAAGTAGGTAAATGCCACCTGGGCGCCCATTTGCACAAACTTCTGGGCAATGGCCCGTCCAATTCCTTTAGACGCGCCGGTTATTAATGCTATTTTTCCTTCGAGTAGTTTCATGGGCCAAAGGTAGATAAAGATTTTAAAATTAGGCAACCAGCTAACTTGTAAATGCCCCGTCTTACACCAAAAGAACGAAGCTAAAAAATCATTTAAGTAAAAAATAGGGCTTCTGTTTTTATAAGGTTTAGTAATTAACTTAAATTGCAGGCATTTTACCGGCCGAGATGAGAAGTGTAGCAGTAATATTATTTATTTTTTTAAGTATTAGCCAGTTTGCTAAGGCCCAAAGTGAAACCCCATTGCTAAGCCGAACTGATTCAACCCAAGCTGATTCGAGCCGGGTAGTAGAAAAACCATTAACGGCAGAAGAGCTTTTAGCAAAAGAACTCTTAGAAAAACAGTTGTTAGCTAAGTTAGATAAGAAAAATGGGTTTCGGGATGTGCAGTTGGGTACGCACATAAAGTTCTTTAAAAAAGTTAGGCGCGAATGGCAGGAAGAGGAAGATTATAATTGCCGCCGCACTTCTGATAAATTGTCTATTAACGGAATGCCGCTTACCGAAATCGTGTATGGGTTTCACAAGGGCCGACTTAACCACATTTATATTACGGCCCCGGGCATTGAGAACAGTCGCGAACTGTTAAAATTCTTCCAGGAGATTTATGGCCCCGGCGAATTGGTTTACGAAGTAACCGAAGAGTTTGATAATATGGTGCAGTGGAGCGGTAAGAAAGTAATATTAACGTACAGTGAAGTAGCGAGTAAAAAAGAAGGGTTTTTCCACTTTTTCAGTGCTGATAAGTAAATCTTTTATAAAGCTATTGTTTATCTTTTGAAAGATTCCATCTTTCAAGGTAATTTAGAAGAGAATCTTCCAGAAGGTCTTCTCCCCACCGACTGCGATATATACCAGTACCCACCGCTATATTGCCTTATACTTACTTGTTATAATATTTAATTAACTGAGTGTTTACTAAAACAAGTTAACTACTGAAGCTGCATTACCCCAACTCCTTCCCTAATTTAGGGAAGGTGCCCGGAGGGCGTAAGGATTACCCACCGGAACCCCAATAAAAGGCGTTGTAACCTGCTAAACATCAGGCTGCATTCCATTAAGCCTGAGCTAATCAGAAAATGTATTAACCACCCCCAACCTCTCATAAATTAGGCGGGGAACTCCGGCAATACCACTTTCCAGGTAAATGAATAGTAACAAGATTACCTCTGTTTATTGTTAATATCCATTTACCACCCAATTAAGTCAGATTAGTAATGGCTATTTTGAGTTAAATTACCTTCTGGTTTTATACTGTACAGCAAATTGCTTGCAGCGGTGAGCGGTACTTTGGTGAGCGGTACTTTATTGCAACTACTTTTCCGGATTAGATTAGGGAACCAGATAGGTAACTGCTATCAAGAGAGAGAAAGGATTGATTTTGCCTGAAAAATATTAGTTGCGAATTGCGTTAAGCCTGAGACTTACTTACAATATTTTTTTAAAGCTTTTTCGGCGCGGTTATCAGTAGCCGCCGCTATTTGCCAGTCCTGGCAAGCGCCTTTATCGTCTTTTACTTCGTATTTGGCCAGGCCACGGTTATAGTAGGCATCCATGGCGGTAGAATCGAGCTTTATAATTTGGGTGTAATCCTGAATGGCCGCTTTGGCGTTAAACATGTTCATTTTGGCGGAAGCCCGCATTTCGTAATAATTTTTTTCGGAGGGGTTAAGCTTTATCAACTTATTTAAATCAGTTAAGGAACCCCGATAATCGTTCAGGTACATTTTAGCTAAGCCCCGGTTATAAATGGCATCGGTGTTAGTAGGCTCGTACCGGATAATTACATTGTAATCAGTAATAGCTTCTTTGTAGTTTTTTAACTCCAGGTTGGCTTTAGCCCGGTTTTTATAAGCGTCCAGGTTTTTTTTGTTTTCTTCAATAACATGGGTGTAATGCTTTACGGCTCTTTTGTGGTCGGCGGGGCGTAAATCAGTTGCATTGTTAGAAAGCATATATTGCGCCCGCAAACTTTGACTAAATAACAGGAAAGACAACAAGAGTAAATATGTTTTCATAAGCTTTTGGGTTTAAACTTATAATAAATGTAAAGCGCAGAACCTTTAAATTATAAAACAAATAAATTTTGTCCAAATAAAAGGAACAAAATTTAACTGCTAAAGAGTAAGAGATTATGCTATACGTAGTTGTAGGAAGAAAAGCTTAGCCAGGTAAGGAATAAATATATTGGCTAGTGATAGGTATTTAAATGATGCGAATAATATTTGATTTTGATGATTTGTACCGCCAGAAAAAGCTGCTTATACCACCGAGGTATTCGTTTAGGGAAATCGGTTACCTTTATAATTAAGTACCGGTAAGCGTCAGCAACGGCTACCCCCGGATAAACGCATATTTGGCCCTAAGTTTATTAACAGATTAGGCTCGCAAAATTAATTTTGCAGGTTTTAAGGCCGGTCCATCTTATAGGCTTGCTAAAATAGACCAGGCAGGTTATTATTTATCCTTTGCAATATTTTCTGATTAAATTTTCGGCACTGGTAATGCCTTTTCCAACGGCAGTAGCCCAGTCTTGGCAGGCGGCGGCATTATCTTTTAAAATGCGGTGGGTAATGCCACGGTTATAATAAGCTTCGGCCAGGTTAGGGTTGTTTTCCAGAGCTTTGTTATAATCCTGCAGGGCCTCCTGGTAAGCTTTGGTGCGCAAAAAAGCATTCGCCCGGTTGTTATAGGCTACGGCATAATCGGGTTTCATCATCAGGGCTTTATTAAAATCGGTAATAGCGCCGGTAATGTCTTTTAATTTGGCCCGGCAATAGCCGCGGCCGTTATAAGCAATCGCATATTCCGGGTTTAGCGTCAAGGCTTGGTTGTAGTCCGGAATGGCACCTTTGTAATCGGTAAGTTGGGTTTTTATGTCAGCGCGGTACTTGTACGTTTCGGGATCGCCGTCTTTCAGTACAATGGAGCGGTTAATGTCCTGGGCCGCCGCCGTATAATCTTTTAATTCGTACTCGGCAATGCCCCGTAGCTTGTATAGTTCCGGGTCATCGGGTTTCTTCTCCAGTGCCTTGGTATATTCGGCAATAGCACCCTCGTAATCCTTACTTTCGGCTTTGGTTAACCCGGTTCTGGAGTAATATTTAGCGGTTTTGGGTAAACAACCCGCTAATAGAATAACCATAGCACAAAAAAAATAAAGAAGACTTTTCATAAATAATTTAATTCTAAATTGGGTTTAGGCCAGAAATCGGGCAAATTTAAGGATAAGTAAAGCAGTTTAAATTTTATTTAATAAATATTTATATAATCCTATATAAGATACTTCCGTATCCCTATACGGGCGGCAGATTAATCCGTTTGTGAAATAGATATATTCAGGTAAATTTGCCCCATCATTATAAACGTAAAACGCTATCAGAATGGCATCAGCATCATACGATTTAATAGTAATAGGTAGTGGACCAGGTGGTTACGTAGCTGCCATCCGGGCATCGCAGTTAGGCATGAAAGTAGGCGTGGTAGAAAAAGCCGAATTAGGCGGGATTTGTCTGAACTGGGGTTGTATTCCTACCAAAGCTTTGTTAAAGAGCGCGCAGGTTTTTGAATATATTCAGCATGCTAAAGATTATGGTATTTCGGTAGGCGAAGCTTCGGCCGATTTTGGCGCTGTAATTAACCGGAGCCGCGGCGTAGCCAACGGCATGAGCAAGGGGATTAATTTTTTGTTCCGGAAAAATAAAATCGATCATATTGCCGGTACCGGTAAATTAATTGGAAATAAAAAAATTGAAGTAACAGCCGCCGATGGTAATAAAAGTACCGTAGAGGCACCGCACATTATTCTGGCTACCGGCGCCCGTTCGCGCGAGTTGCCTAATTTACCCATCGACGGTAAAAAAATTATTGGTTACCGCCAGGCCATGGTTTTGGAAAATCAGCCTAAATCAATGGTTGTAGTGGGTTCCGGTGCCATTGGGGTAGAGTTTGCTTATTTCTACAACGCCATGGGTACAAAAGTAACTATTGTAGAATATATGCCCAACGTGGTACCAATAGAAGACGAAGAAGTATCAAAACAACTCGAGAAATCCTTTAAAAAAGCCGGCATCAATATTTTAACCAATGCTTCGGTAGAATCGGTAGATACCAGCGGCGACGGCTGCAAAGTACGCGTGAAAAAAGCCGACGGCGAAGAATTTATTGATTGCGATATTGTTTTATCGGCAGTAGGTATTGCCACTAACCTCGAAAACCTGGGGCTGGAAGAACTAGGCATAGCCGTAGAAAAAGGCCGGGTAGTTACCGACGATTATTACAAAACCAATGTAGAAGGCATTTACGCCATTGGCGATATTGTAAAAGGTCCGGCTTTGGCCCACGTGGCATCGGCCGAAGGCATTATTTGCGTGGAGAAAATTGCCGGTCACCATCCGGAGCCGCTCAACTACAAAAATATTCCGGGTTGTACGTATTGCGCTCCTGAGATCGCCTCGGTAGGTTTAACCGAAAAAGAAGCCCGCGAACAAGGATTAGATATAAAAATAGGAAAGTTTCCGTTCTCTGCATCGGGTAAAGCCAGTGCCGGCGGTGTAAAAGATGGCTTTGTAAAAGTTATTTTCGATGCCAAATACGGCGAGTGGCTGGGTGCCCACATGATTGGCGCCAACGTAACCGAAATGATTGCCGAAGTGGTAGTAGCCCGCAAACTCGAAACAACCGGTCACGAAATTATTAAAGCGGTACACCCGCACCCTACCATGTCCGAAGCCATTATGGAAGCTACCGCCGCCGCTTACGACGAGGTAATTCACCTGTAGTAACGTATTACATTGTACGTATCTATATTAGAAGAATCGTATCACGTAAAACAATTTATTACTTAATACCCCAAACGTCCCGGAACGGAATGGCTTTTTTCTGAGTCAGCCTGTTCCGGGACATTTTTTTTAGGTAAGTTTGACCGTATTTTTAACCTGAATGGGCAACATGAAAAAAACTATAGCGTTGGTTACCGGCGGTTTTACTGGCGAATCGGTTATCTCTTTTAAAAGTGCCGCGGTAATACACCAGAACCTCGACCCGGAAAAATTTAACGTTTATAAAATAATTATTACCCGTCCCAGCTGGTACTACGAAGCGCCCGATGGCACCCGCTACGAAATAAATAAAAACGATTTTTCGCTGGCCTTGCCCGAGGGTAATATTTATTTTGATTGTGTTTTTATTGGGTTACACGGCTCGCCGGGCGAAGATGGAAAGTTGCAGGGGTATTTTGATATGGTGGGCCTGCCGTATACAACCTGCGATGCCATTACCTCGGCCATAACCATGAACAAAGGCTACACCAAAGCCATTGTACAGGATGTACCCGATTTGCACGTGGCTAAATCTGTTCAATTGTTTTTACATACACCCAAAAATATTGAGCAAATTACCCGCACGTTACAGTTTCCGTTGTTTATTAAACCCAACAACGGGGGTAGCAGCATTGGCATGAGCAAAGTGAAAAATGCTGATGAACTGCCCGAAGCCTTACAAAAAGCTTTTAACGAAGACACCCAGGTGTTAGTAGAAGAGTTTATAACCGGCCGGGAATTTACCATTGGGGTATACCGCGGTATGACGGGCGTTAAAGTTTTACCGGCTACCGAAATTGTTAGTTCTAAAGAGTTCTTCGATTTTGAAGCCAAATATACAACCGGCATTACCGAAGAAATTACGCCTGGTCGCATGACTCCCGAGGAAAAGCAAAGAGTAGAGAAAATTGTGCAGAGTGCTTTTGAGAAGCTTAATTGCAAAGGTTTTACCCGCATTGATTATATTTTGCAGGAAGAGACCGGTAACTTTTACTTTATTGAAATTAATACGGTGCCGGGCCAAACCGAAAATAGCCTGATTCCGCAACAGGTAAGAGCTACCGGCCGCACCATTCAGGATTTTTACACTGAGCAAATAGAGGTGGCATTAAGCACTAAACTTAAGATATAAGAGCGCAGTAGTGGCTTAATGAGCGGCTAAATAAATTATTATCGTTGGCGAAATACCCGCGCATGCAAAGTAGTAAACCTGCAAAGTATGGTATTTGTGTATTATTGTGTAGCTTAAATATTAAACTAAAAAGCCCTGGTTCTTCGGAAATCAGGGCTTTTTTGCGGAACCAGGTAAGCTTTTAATTTTTATCCCACCACAATTTGGTGTACAAGTCATCTTTGCCAATTTTCTGAACCGCTGCTTTGTAATTTTCAGTGTTATTAAATTCTTCTTCGGTGGGGTAGCCTTGTCGGTTAGGTATAGCCGCTCCTCCCGGCGAAACTAAATTGTTGGGATAGCCAGTTCGGCGCCATTCGGCCCAGGCCTCATAGCCGTGCATAAATAAATGAATCCAGCGTTGGGTGGCAATTTGCTCCAGGGCTTTGGCCGGGGTGTATTTTACTTCGGCGGTTTGCAATAAAGTGGCGGCGCCGGTGGTACTGCCGGTCCATTGTAAAACGGAGTTCTGGATGGCGGCATTGTAATTGGTTTCGGCTTCGGTATCGCCGCCCGCAATCCAGCCGCGTTTAGCCGCCTCAGCTTTGGCAAATAATGCCTGGGCGTAGGTTACCAGGTAAATTGGTGCATCTTGTTTCCAGATGGCCGATCCCAATAAAGAAGGATTGGCTTTGTCTAAATTATCGGTTTCGCCAAACTTTAACCCTACATAGTCGCCGGCGGTATTTTTGTTGCCGTAAACAGCTAAACGGGGGTCGTTAACCGGCTTCATTTTATCTACCAACGTTTGGCTTAGAGCCCACCATTGCCGTTTCTGGTCGTTTATCTGATCGTACCAATAGTTCTCGTTGGCCGCTTCGGCTAAATGTTTAAACACAAAGCTATCGGCATTTGAAGTCATAATGCCGGCCGTTAAAGCTTTATTAAATTCTTCCTGGGCTTTGGTAGCATTTACTTCCGATAAACGCAAAGCCATTAACAGCCGGATGGTATTACCCAGTTTTTTCCATTTGGTAACATCACCGCCATATATAAGGTCGTTGGTAATATTACCGGCTACCATCATGGTGTTGGCTTCGTCTAACAACCGGAAAAGATCGGTGTAAATAAATTCCTGGGTATCGTACTTAGGGGTAAAATCGGCCCGGCCTTGTAAGGCTTCGGAGTAAGGAATATCGCCCCATCTATCGGTCAGGTGCCAGAAATAATAGGCTTTCAGGATTTTGGCTACGGCCAACTGGTTATTAATCGGGCCTTCCAGGGTATTCAGTTCCTGCGAGTTCAGTACCGCTTCCAGGTTCATTAAAGGGCCGGTATACCAATTGTAAAAACTAAAGCTAACGGTATTGTAAAGCGACGAACTGGGGTATTGCGTTTCCGATAAAAACTGCGCGTAATATTCTCCTTGCGGCGAGGAGCTTAAACCCGGCAGGGCTAGTTCGGCGTTGGCTATGAGCTGGGTATTAGAAGCTACGGTTGGCAAGTTTGGGTTAACATTTATGTCTTCGTCAAACTTATTACAACTGCCAAGGAATAAACTAGCCAAAGCGATTATATAAATTTTCTTCATGATGTGCTGCATTAAAATGTAATGTTAAGATTTACCCCGTAAGAGCGCACCGTATTGGCCTGGCCCGACTCGTACCAACTAATGGGTTCGCTGCCGGCAGATAATTCAGATGGGTCTAAACCTTTGGGTGCTTTTTGCCAGAGCATGGCGGGGTTACGGGCAATTAGCGCCAGGTTAACGCGGGTAAAAGGCAGCCAGTGGGCCGTGGTTTTATCAAAGCTATAGCCCAGGCGCAGTTCTCTTAATTTTATATATGAGGCATCGTACAGCCATGCTTCGTAAACATGCGTGCCCAGCGTGGTCCGGAAATAAGTACGGGCATCTACGTAAGCGGTAACTTCCTGACCAGTCTCGGCCGAAATGCCGGTAACTTTTACGCCGCCGTCTTCGGTAAGCGGGTCGCGTACATTTTTACCCTTGTCGTTGAGGGCAGCAGTTTCGGGAGCCATACCGGTTTTAACGGCCAGCATACGCGACCGGCTAAAGAACTGGCCACCCATTTGGTAATCCAGCATTACACCCAAGTCAAACTTCCAAATCTGGAAAATATTCTGAAAACCGCCGGTATAATCGGGTAATACACTGCCAAAATTATGGTTGGCTTCGGTGTATAAAGGCATATTGTTACGGCCAAGTAATATTTTGCCGGTTGCCGGGTCGCGCTGGTACGCTTTGCCCACCAAACTGCCAAAAGGTTGCCCCACGTAAGAGTTCAGGTAAGAGGTTACGCTGGAGTACGTAGTAGAACTCATGGGGTACACATCGGTGCCAGGAGCCAGTTCTACCACCTTGCTCCGGTTACGGTTTAGGTTAAAGGTAGCATTCCAGTTAAACCGGTCCGATTTTATAGGGGTTGCGGTTAAAGCCAGTTCAATCCCTTTGTTCTCAATCAGGCCGGCATTGATATTGGTTGAGCTATACCCGCTGGTACCCGATACCCGCAGTGGCAGAATCTGGTTTTTGTTTTTTTGCTGATAGTAGGTAAAATCAATGCCTAAGCGGCCGCCGAAGAATTTAAAGTCTGCTCCGGCTTCGTAAGAATGCGCGAAAGAAGGTTCGATGGCGGGGTTTGGCAATTCATCCATTATGTACAAAGAATTTACCGTGCTGCTGGCGGTTTTATAAATACCACCTACGCCGTAGTTAAATGAGGTCTCGTACGGTGCCAGGTCGGAGCCGGCCTGGGCATAACTTAACCGCAATTTACCGTAAGACAGCGGGTTCCAGCCAATTAATTCGCTAAACACAAAGCTACCCGATACCGATGGATACCAATAAGAATTGTTGTTTTCGGGCAGGGTAGAAGAGTTATCGTTGCGCAGCGAAGCATCTACAAAATACGTGTTTTTATAACCAACCGAGAGCATACCATAGCCGCTCCGGATTTGTTTGCGCCGCAGGTAAGAGTTGGTTGTAGGGCGATCGATAGAAGCCGCAATATTATAATAATTAGGGCTCGAAAGTCCGCCGGCCGTAGCCTGCGAAACATAGGTATACCGGGTAGAATAAATATTGCTGCCCAGGTTGGCGTTAATAGAAAAATCACCTAGTTCTTTGGTGTACTGGGCCAGGAATTCGTAGTTCATATCTTTGCCCTGGTACTTACCTACCGCATAACCGGGCACGCGCCGGCTGCCAAAAGCAATTCTGGTTTCTATATTCTGGGTAAACATGTCGGACCGGACAAAACCACTCAATTTTAAATCGGGTAAAACCTGGTAGGTAAGGCCCACATCGCCAAATAAACGGTCGCGGCTGTCGTTGTTCAGGTTTTCGTATGCTTCAAAGTACGGGTTATCCCAGTAAAGCCCGGTGTAATTAATCACGCCGGCGGCAGTGGGGCGGTTCAGGTTCCAGTTTTTAAGGGTGCCATCGGGGTAGCGGTAATCTTTTAAACGGTTCATGTCTATGTTGCGCTGAAACCATTGTACCATATACCGGGCACCCCACTCTGAGCCCTGTGCCGGGCGCTGACCACTGTTATTGGCATAATTTATATTTGTAGAAACACTCAGTTTTTTGTTTAAATCTAAGGTGGCGCTTACGCCCAGGTTGTTTCTTTTGAGCCAGGTATTGGGTTCTACCCCGCCTATACTGGTATTGTTGTAGCTTAACCGGAATGTAGAATTTTCGCCGCCGCCCGCTATAGACACGCCGTTGTTAAGGGTGTAACCGGTTTCGTAATAATCTTCTATATTATTGGGGTGCGCTACAAACGGGGTTAACTGGCCGTATTCGGAGTCCTGGGGGTAAAAGCTAAAAACCTGCCGTACCAAAGTGCCATCCATTTTAGGCCCCCAGCTTTCGTCTATGCTCATGTCCACGTATTTTTCGCCGTTGGCTAAAGTCCGCCAGGTTTGGCTGGAACCACCGCCGTACACATTCTGGAGCGGCATAAAATTGCCCGCCCGTTCTACCGAATAAGCAGAATTTAATTGTACGGTTACTTTTTTAGGACCTTTAGCGCCTTTTTTAGTTGTGATCATGATTACGCCGTATTGCCCTCGGATGCCGTACAAAGCCGAGGCCGCCGGGCCTTTCAGCACGTTCACCGATTCTATATCTTCCGGGTTAATATCCTGGGCTAAGTTGCCGTAATCGGCGCGGTCGCTGCCCGCAAAATTGGCGTTAGAGATGGGCGTGCCGTCTACCACAATCAGGGGCTGGTCGGCACCCGAAATAGAGTTGGCTCCCCGGATTTTAATTTTTTGTGTACCGCCCATGCTGGCTCCCGAAGCGCCGGTTACCTGCACTCCGGCAACTTTACCGGCCAAAGAACCAATAACGTTCTGCTCTTTCGTAAAAGTAAGGTTGCTGCCTTTTACCTCCTGCGTAGCATAACCCAACGACCGTTCGTCGCGTTGTATGCCCAAAGCCGTTACCACCACTTCGTTTAGAGCCTTGGTATCTTCCGCCATTGTAACATCCAGGTTGGTCTGGTTATTTACGGGTACTTCTTTCTGCAGATAACCCACAAAACTAAAGACCAAAGTGGCATTAGCATCCGGCACCGTAATACGGTAAGTGCCATTGATATCTGTAGAAGTACCTATATTGGTGCCCTTAACAATTACCGTTACGCCGGGCAAAGCATTGTTGTCAACCGAATTGGTTACTTTACCGGAAACTTCTCTTTGCTGCGCCAATACCGGCCACCAGCTACAGGCACTTAACAAAAGAATAAGTAATGTAATTGTTTTTTTCATATACGTTTTTTAGGTATAAATTAAAAATTTGGCTTTTAAAGAATTAATATAGCACTTTTCTATTAAAATCACAGTGCTTACTAAAAGTTTTATTTATCTGGTAACTGGGTTTATTTTAATATATAATAATGAATATTTTTTAAATAATAGGCAAAAGCGCTGTTAAATTTAATGAGTATTGTTTAAATGATTAACTAATATTTAAAATATAAGTGTAAAAAAGAACTAAAATAAGATTGTAGAAGATTTGTCGCCTTAAGGTATAGGCCATAATTATATTTACTTTTGCATTTTATTAACCTGTATATTATTTAGCTACTTAATTTTAAAGGAATAAATACATGAACGCGCCCAAAACACCTTTAGCCGAGCGCATGCGGCCCCATAATCTCGATCAGTTTGCCGGTCAGAAACATTTGGTGGGCGAGAAAGGTATTTTGCGCCGGTACCTGGAATCGGGCATGATTCCGTCGATGATTTTGTGGGGCCCGCCAGGCGTAGGCAAAACCACTTTGGCCAATATTATTGCCTCGCAGTTAAAATTACCTTTTACTGCCTTAAGCGCCATTAACGCTGGCGTAAAAGATGTGCGCGAAGTAATAGACAAAGCCCGGCACCGGCCTGGTACCATTTTGTTTATCGACGAGATTCATAGGTTTAGCAAATCGCAGCAGGATGCTTTGCTGGGAGCCGTAGAAAAGGGGGTTGTTACACTTATTGGCGCTACCACCGAAAACCCCTCGTTCGAAGTAATATCAGCTTTGCTGTCGCGGTCGCAGGTATATGTGCTGAAACATCTCTCTAAAGAAGAATTAATAGCTTTAATAGACAAAGCCCTGGCCGAAGATGAATTTTTGAAAAACAAAGATATCCGGGTTAAAGAGTACGATGCCTTGCTGATGCTTTCGGGCGGCGATGCGCGCAAACTCTTAAACCTGCTCGATATTGTAGTAGAAGGCGCCAACACCGATAACTTGGAAATTACAAACGAATTGGTGCAGGAAATGGCGCAGCAGCATATTGCCATGTACGACAAAGCCGGCGAAATGCACTACGATATTATTTCGGCGTTTATAAAATCTTTGCGGGGCAGCGACCCCAATGCTGCGCTGTATTGGCTGGCCCGCATGATTGAAGGCGGCGAAGACCCTAAATTTATATCGCGGCGCATGTTAATAATGGCCTCCGAAGATATTGGTAATGCCAACCCCACCGCCCTGATTATGGCCAACACCTGTTTTCAGTCGGTGCAGGTTATTGGTTACCCCGAGAGTAGTATTATTTTATCGCAAACAGCGGTTTACCTCGCTACTTCGCCCAAGAGCAACTCGTCGTACATGGCTATTTGGGAAGCCCAGGAACTGGTAAAACAAACCGGTAATTTACCCGTGCCGCTACATTTGCGCAATGCACCTTCTAAACTCATGAAAGAACTCGGGTACGGTAAAAACTACAAATACGCCCACGATTACGACCAGAACTTTGTACAACAGGAGTTTTTGCCCGAACAAATTAAAAACAAAAAATTCTTTGAACCGGGCAATAACGCCCGCGAAAACGAAATGCGTAAGAACCTGCGAAATTGGTGGGGCGATAAGTACAAATATTAGTTATTAGTATTTAGAAGGGCCGGTTATCAGTAATCAATTTTAAATAAGGTCAAGAAGAAGTGAAGATAGTGTAACAGTATCTCTCACTAGACTGGTTTTTTATCTAGCTACTTGCCATTAACCTTCCGCCCTCCGGGCACCTTCCCTAAATAGGGGAAGGAGTTGCGATAACGCATCTCCGGTAGGAGAGTTCTTTTAGTAAATATTTGGATGATAAAATTCTCCTGTAAAGTTCAGGGCAGAAAAGCAGCAGCTACTGATAAATTTCGCAATCGGTGGGGGGAAGACCTTCTAAGTTACCGGTGCTTTAGCATTCCGACGAAGGAGCAAAGGAAGATTAGGCAGTCTAAACCCAGCGACGGGGCCTCGCGGCCGGGAGCTTACTTAGATATTTTAAACTAGTTAGCATCTGTGCATTGCCAGATGGAATCTTGCAAAAGATAAACCTAATTTTAATCTCTTGGTTTGATTTATAAAAAACGCC
>NZ_JBMQUD010000146.1:0-15438 GCF_057359045.1 Adhaeribacter sp. | reverse complement strand
CCATGGTAGCTTTAATATTGCTGATTAAGTTATTATGGGTAAGCATTACCCCTTTGGGGTTGCCGGTAGTTCCAGAGGTATAAATAATAGTTAATAAATCCTCGGGGGTTACGGCGGCTTTGTAAGGTTCTAAATTGGCTTTATCGGCGGGGTTTGCCAAGTCCAGCAGTTCACGCCAATGTTTGGCACCGGGCACCTGATCGAACGTATAAATTTCCTGAATGCCTTCTATATCGGCGGTAGCCGCCAATACTTTATTATACAAAGCGCTGTTTGATACAAACACCATTTTTACCCCGGCATCCTGAAAAATATAACGGTAATCTTCTACGGTTATGGTAGGGTACATGGGGACACTTATGGCTCCTACTTGCTGCATACCATGATCGGCGATAAGCCACTCGGGCCGGTTGAGCGAGATAATGGCAATTTTATCGTCTTTTTTAATGCCGGCGGCTAGCAAGCCCAGACTAAAAATATTAATGGTATCAATAACCTCCTGCGTACTTTGCTTTACCCACTGGCCATCTATTTTCGCTACCAGGCAATCTGGCTGCGGGTATTTTTGTAGCTGATACGGGAGTATGTCAAATACTCTTTTAAATTCCATGGTGGATTGGTAAGCTGGTTTTTAACAAAAGTTAAATAAAAGTATTTTTTCTGAAAATTCTATCAAATTGTACAAATAACCTGCGGCTCTGGTTTTAAAAATTTAAATATACCGGCCACCACCATCAGGGTTCTTAAAATTTATTAATTTTGAACCGCTACTCGCCCTTCTGTATGAACCTTTCTATTTTTTTTGAACCGCTACGCGATTTTGCCGATGAGTTTACTTCTGATGCCAAATCAGTGGGTAATGCTATAAGCCTTTTTCAGCATAAATTCCCGGAATGGCGCTCGGCCCATTTAGCCATTATTGGCATTAACGAATACCGGGGCTGCGGACAAGAACCGGCTGCCAACCATCCGGCCAACGAGGTGCGCCGGAAACTTTATAAACTCAAGAAAGGTACCGGCGCTTACAAAATTGTAGACTTGGGTAATTTAATGCCCGGCATTACGCTCGAAGATACCTACCTCCGGATAAAAGAAATTGTCGAGATCCTGATGGCCAGCCAAACTTTACCGGTACTTATCGGGGGCAGCCACGACCTGGATTTTGGGCAGTTTTTAGGTTACGAGAACCTGGAAAAAGCCATAAACCTGGTTACCGTAGACAGTTGCATTGATATGCAGGAAACCACCGAGGTGCCGTTACTTTATAAACGACACCTGCACCGTATTCTGATGCACGAACCCAATTATCTTTTTAGCTTAAGCCAGGTAGGTTTCCAATCGTACCTGGTAGAGCCGGAGGTAATTGCCACTTTAGAAAAATTACATTTCGAGACGGTACGGGTAGGCGAAGTACACCGTAATTTTCAGTTAGTAGAGCCGGTAATTCGGCAAGCCCATTTACTAAGTTTTGATGTAAGCGCCATTAATTCCCAGGCGGCACCCAATACTACCGGCAGTAACCCGTTTGGGCTAACCGGCGAGGAGGCTTGCCAGATTTGCTGGTACGCCGGCCTGAATGATAATTTAACTTCTTTTGGGTTGTACGAATATCACCCGGAGCGCGACCACCACGGCCTTACTGCCATGACCCTGGCCGTTATGCTCTGGTACTTTATTGAGGGCTATTATCACCGCAAAAACGAAACTGATTTTACGAGCAAAAAATTTGTGCGCTACGCCATTGCTTTCCACGATAATCCGAACAAAATGATTTTTTACAAAAGCAAGGTTAGCGATAAATGGTGGATGGAAGTAGAAGCGCTCAGCGGCGAGAAAAACGTAAAGATTGTACCGTGCAGTTACGACGATTATTTGTTGGCCTCTAAAGGTGAAGTGCCTAACCGCTGGATTTTAACGCAGGGCAGAATGGCGTAGCTTTAGTAAGCGATATTCTAGCTGGCTTTGTATTTTTGAAACAAGTTTGGTAAAAATATTAGTTTATCTTTTGCAAGATTTCATCTTTCAATATGGTGGTGCTAGTGATTTAGCTACTGCCTAAGTAAGCTCCCGGCCGCGGGGCCCCGTTAGGCCGCTCGGGCTATTAAGTCTTTCTTTCCTCCGGCGTCGGAATGCCTCGTCCCTCGGCACCGGAATTCTTAAAGGCCCTCTCTGTCCAAACTGCGATAATTGCCTGTAGCTACCGCTATTCTGGTTGTAAATTAATGGTTGTTTGATGAATGTTAAAAAGTTGATTGCTGCTAGTGCTCTTCCAAAATAATTTTCAGAACTAAATGAGGGCTTAGGAAGCAAAAGAACTCTTGTAGCCCTACATTCATAATTTCTGGTTTTTAAATTAAACAAGCACTAGCTTCTTGCACTTATTACACCAGTTTACTACAACGGGTTAGCGGCTGAAGATGCGTTACCCGCCTCCCCGTCTATTTTAGGAGGAGAGGCGGGTGGTAAACACGCAATAGCTTATCGTAATGTAAAACCTTTCCAAAAGTGAGCTGTGTTTAGAAGGGTATTATTAAAGATTGCCTGACTATTCCAAAGATTTATTTAGGAGGCGCACCATTAAATCGTTTAAATATTCTACCTCGTAAGGGCCCACCGAGGCCTCGAGATGATCGTTGCCAATACCGCTGTGGTTGGTAATAAATACATAAGTTCCGTTGGTGCCAATGGCAAAAAGGCGCATTAAAAACTCGGTACTTTTATCGATGCCACTGGCCGTTACCGGAATTATTTTTATCCCCTTTTGGGCTGCCTGCCCCATGGCTACGCGCAAATCGGCCATTATTTCGGGGTTATTGTGGGGCGGCGCATCCAATACCAAAAACAAAATCCGGGCGGTGGCCGCATCCGACCAGTCTAAATGATTGATTCCTTCTTGTAATGCCGAATGTACAGCTTCCGGAAAATCGCCGCCCCCATCGGCTTTTTGGGCTTTAATAAAATTAACCGTTTGGTTTATATCCGCCGAAATATCAGATTTACGGGTAAGATATTCGTCGTCTTTGTCGCGGTAAAACACCGAACCCAGGCGTACTGATACGTTCTGGTTATTTTGCTTCACGCGGTTAATTACATCCAGCAGCTCGGTTTTTAAAAAACTTAGTTCGTCGCCCATAGAGCCAGTGGCATCTACTACAAAAGCTACTTCTAATTTTTTGGTGGCGGCGTTGTTAATATTAGGCAGCGTTACGGCATTAACGCCATTGCTATACGTTTTTAAACCGCCGGTAATATTTAAGATTTGGCCATTGGCTTTTAACTTAAGTTTGCTGGTATTAGCGGTGCCTTGCTGGTTAAACATGTTTACCCAAAGTTCGGCCTTGCCCAAATTATCGGTGCGGGCACGCCACACCACCTGTTCATACTCATCCAGAAGCTCCAGCTTTATATTGGTTAACGGTTGGGTTTGCGAATTTTGCAGTTGCACCGCTATGCGGTTTAGCGGGGTAATTTTCCAGGCAGTGGGCACTGCTGCGTACTCTGGGTTCTGCATTAAATTTTGCCAGAAACCCCAATTAGTTAAATCGTTCCACTCGCCGGCCGTCATTTTTCCGGCTGTTTCACCATTGTTGTTGCCGGTGTTTGGTCCAGCCGCCGATTTAAAAGAATCGGTAAGGGCGGGCGCCATTTCGTCCAGGCTGCCCTCGGCACAACTCCACAAAAAAAACAGGCAGAAATATAGGAGTAAATTCTTTTTCATAGAAAGTTCATTATCAAAGGCAAACAAAATATTTAACCCGGCAACAGGCGTAACTACTCTAAAGAGTCTGGTTAAGCTTATTTGGTTGCACCTAAAAGTTTAAAATATTATTTTTTTCTGGGTAGTCTTTTGCTTGTTTTTGCCTTTACTTTACCGCATGCAAGAACCCCAACTGCCCCAATACACCAAAGCCCAACTGGCTCTGCGCAATGGCCAGGATCGCGACGAAATCTGGATAGCCTACCAGGGCCGCATTTACGATGTGCGTAAATCGCGCCTCTGGAGCCGGGGCAACCACTATGAGCACTGGGCCGGCCAGGACTTAACCGAAGAATTAAAAGATGCCCCGCACACCGAATATGTTTTTGATAAATTTGAAGTGATTGGCTTACTTAAATAACCAGTAAAGTAAACTCCCCTGCTCTATCACAGGCATTACTGTTAAAATCTGCTTATTTTTGCGCAACATCTATATTTATTACACAACACCTACTGATGAGTACAACCGAAGCAAGTTCGCATTTTAATAACCTGGAGTACATGACCGTACATGAACTACTGGTAAATATTAACCAAGAAGATAAAACTGTACCGCTGGCCGTAGAAAAAGCTATTCCGCAAATAGAGGCGCTGGTGCAGGTAGTAGTAAACCGGATGCAAAATGGTGGCCGCTTGTTTTATATTGGTGCCGGCACCAGTGGCCGGTTGGGCATTGTAGATGCCTCGGAATGTCCGCCTACTTACGGTGTGCCCCACGGATTGGTAATTGGCCTGATTGCCGGCGGCGATACAGCTATACGAAAAGCCGTAGAGTTTGCCGAAGACGATTTTAACCAGGCCTGGCAAGACTTACAACAGCACCAGATTAATAATAAAGATGTAGTGGTGGGCATTGCGGCTTCGGGCCGTACGCCTTACGTAATTGGGGGTTTAGAGCAGTGCCGCGCCCAAGGCATTGCTACCGGCTGTATTGTTTGTAATGCCAGCTCTAAAGTGGCGCAAGTTGCCGAATACCCCGTAGAAATTGTTACTGGTCCGGAGTTTGTAACCGGCAGCACCCGCATGAAAGCCGGTACCGCCCAAAAACTGGCGCTTAACATGCTTACTACGGCTACCATGATTCAGTTAGGCCACGTAAAAGGCAATAAAATGGTAGATATGCAGCTATCTAACCACAAACTGGTAAACCGGGCTGTGCGCATGGTAATGGAAGAAATACCCGTAAGCGAAGCCGAAGCCGAAAAACTGCTGCAACAATACGGCAACGTGCGCGGCGTAATAGATAATTACCCCGGTAAATAATCACTTCGCGGCAAAATATTAGCGCATTTTAAATAATAGTTGGTCGGGATAAAGCGGGAAGTTTGGGCAAGATATTTTGGTTAATCTTTTATTTCCGGAAACTCAAAACAACCTCTTTTTTGTATGTAAGTATGTAAAACAAAAAAGTAGTTATTTAACCGACTCTAAATTATATATGCATACCATAGAGCCCTTTTATAATTGGATAGAACAATACAGCGCTGCCGAAGATCCGCGTTCGCCGCTCTATGGCGCCGAAAATAACCTGATGCAATATACCCATAATATTTACGGGTACTACATTCATCCGCAGTGGGACGATATTGAATCTGAAACGTTGTTTCTGAAAATACTTTATGCCGATTACGATAATGGCTTTGGCATAATTGAGTTTATAGGCGAATGGAACGACACGCTGCACAACGACATTATGCAGTTAAAACGCAACATTATCGACCCGATGGTACAGGAAGGCATTCACCGGTTTATCTTAATTGGCGAGAATGTATTTAACTTCCACGGCTCCGACGACAGTTACTACGAAGAATGGTTTGAAGACGTAGAAGACGGCTGGATTGCGGCCATTTGTTTCCAGGATTTTGTTTTAGAAGAAATGAAGCGCTACAACCTGGATTATTACATTAATTTTGGCGGTAGCCTGGAGCAAATAAACTGGCGTACCCTGGAGCCGCACCTTCTTTTTAACCGGGTAAGCAATCTTATCCAGAAGAGGTTAGGCGCTTAAAAGCGTGTTTTTTCTCAGAAAAAAATAATTTGCTTTAAACAAGTAATAATATTTTTTAAAGCAGCAGGCCCGCCATGTAAATGGCGGGCCTGCTGCTTTAAATTATTTAATTCTTCACTTCGTCTTTTACATCCTCGGCTTCGTCTTCTATTTCGTCGCCGGCTTCTTCTAAGTCATCTTCTGCTTCATCGGCGGCTTCAGAAGTTTCTTCAGCAGCATTTTCGCGTTGCGAATCGCAGGAGGTACCCGCAAAACTCAGCAAGCCCGTAGCTAATAGCATTAAAAATATCTTTTTCATAGTTTTGTTTATCTAAGTGGCTAGTAAAAAATGTCTGTTACTATTTAATATTTTAACAGTACGTATTTTTGCTATTCGGGTTAAGTATTTATCAGTATACCACTTACAACTGTTCTGTAAAAACAAGAGGCTGATTCTCCGTCTCGAAAATCAGCCTCTTGTTTAATGCCTTAGTTTAGCTTACATTTTTCTCTTCCGGCTAACACTATCGGTAATGGTATCGGCCGGAATAATAATGGCGGCTGTGTCGATATTGGCAACCGTGGTTTCGGCCCGGTCGGCGGCGGTAGAAGTTTCCGATACGCCATCAGGCCCGGTTTCGTAAGTATCGCCATCTTCCACTTTTCTAGCACTGCAAGCTAGTTGCACTACCATTACCAAGCTTAATAAGGCCAGATGTATTTTTCTTGAGGTCATGAAATAAGGTTTAGCCAGAATAAAAATAAAACTTTTATTTAAAGCAACCGGCTATTTTATTTTTTCCGGTAAACAATATTAATCGGCACGCCTTCAAAACCAAAGTGTTTGCGCACCTTATTTTCGAGAAAACGGGTATAACTCTCCCGAATATATTGCGGCAGGTTACAGAAAAACGCAAACGTAGGATTATGCGTGGGCAACTGCGTTACGTACTTTATTTTCACAAATTTGCCTTTAATGGCCGGCGGCGGATACGCTTCTATCTCTTTCAGCAAAACATCGTTTAATTTAGAGGTCGATATTTTCTGGGTTTTATTTTCGTATACCGCAATGGCCGTTTCAATGGCTTTGTGTACCCGCTGCTTGGTTAAGACCGAGGTAAAAATAATGGGCATATAGGTCATAGGCGCTAGTTTCTCCCGGATTTGGTCTTCCATTTCCTTCATGGTATTGGTGCCTTTGTTTTCGATCAGGTCCCATTTATTTACCAGAATCACAATACCCTTGCGGTTTTTATCGGCCAGGCCAATAATATTTACATCCTGGGCTTCCAGGCCGCGGGTAGCATCTACCATTACAATACAAACATCCGATTCTTCCAAAGCCCGGATAGAGCGCAGCACCGAGTAAAATTCAATATCTTCGTGTACTTTGGCTTTGCGGCGTAAACCAGCCGTATCAATAATAATAAATTCGTTGCCAAAAGCATTGTAGCGCGAGTGAATGGAGTCGCGGGTGGTGCCGGCAATATCGGTTACAATATTCCGCTCTTCGCCCAACAGCAAATTTACAAACGACGATTTACCCACGTTGGGCCGGCCCAATACGGCAATTCTGGGAATACCTTCTTCGGGATTTTCAGGATCTTCGGTTTCAAAATGTTTAACTACTTCGTCGAGCAGGTCGCCGGTACCCGAACCACTTTGCGACGAAATCGGGAATATTTCGCCGCCGATGCCTAAAGCGTAAAACTCACCGGCCAGTTGGGCCCGTAAGTTGGTATCGGCTTTATTAGCTATTATAAAAATAGGTTTGTCGGTCCGGCGGAGCACGTTGGCAAATTCTTCGTCGAGGCTGTTAAGGCCTGCGTCTACATCTACCATAAATAAAATAACAGTCGCTTCTTTTATGGCCAGATCTACCTGCTTCCGGATTTCTTCTTCAAAAATATCGTCGGAGCCGTGTACATAGCCCCCGGTATCAATTACCGTAAAAAATTTACCGCACCACTCGGCGTAGCCATAATGCCGGTCGCGGGTTACGCCGCTCACGTTGTCCATGATGGCTTTACGCTCGCCTACCAGGCGGTTAAAAAGCGTACTTTTGCCAACATTGGGTCGGCCGACAATTGCAACAATATTTGCCATTTGTTTTGGTTTTGTCTTTTCAGCCCGGGTTAGTTGTGGCCGGGTATCCGAAAAGGATTTAGAAATTTATTTACATTTTGCCTCAGCTTTAAATCTCTTTAAAACTTCCGGCTCTCCTCTATTAAAATATTACAACCTGTTTGTATAGCAAACCGGGGGTAATGAATAAAAGCATTTTTTACTGGTGGCAGTTAGAAACTACTCGTTACTATTATAGCCAAAGCGGTTTAAGGCTTTGGCATTGGTCCGCCAGTTTTCGTTTACGCGTACGTATAGTTCCACGTGAACCTTTTTGCCGAAAAACGTTTCCATATCTTTGCGGGCCAGCGTGCCTACTTTTTTGAGCATTTCGCCCTGGTGCCCGATAATAATGCCTTTTTGGCTTTTGCGCTCTACGTTTATATCGGCGCGCATCCGGATAATATTTTCGTCTTCTTTAAATTCTTCTACTACTACTTCGCAGCTATAAGGCACTTCTTTTTTGTAGAGTAAGAATATTTTTTCGCGGATCATCTCGGCCGCAAAGAAACGTTCGGGCTTGTCGGTTAGTTCATCTTTGGGATAATAAGCCGGGTGCTCGGGCAAATATTGCAGAATCAGTTCAAATACTGTGTCGGTGCCTTTTTTTTCTAAAGCCGAAATGGGTACAATTTCTTTTGCCGGTACTTTGTCTTTCCAATATTCTATTTTCTGCAGCACATCGTCGGAACTGGCCTGGTCTATTTTGTTAATCAGCAGCACAATAGGTACTGATGTTTTTTGCAGGCGCTGCACTATTTCTTCTTCGTCGTGCTTTTCGTAAATATCGGTTACAAACAAAATAACATCGGCATCTTCTAAAGAGGTATGCACAAACCGCATCATAGATTGGTGCAATTCGTATTTGGGCTGAATAATGCCGGGAGTATCGGAATAAACAATCTGAAAATCGTCGCCGTTGAGAATACCCATAATGCGGTGGCGCGTGGTTTGGGCTTTAGACGTAATAATAGAAAGCCGCTCGCCTACCAGCACGTTCATGAGCGTAGATTTGCCCACATTCGGTTTCCCGATAATACTCACAAAGCCGGCTTTATGGGGTTTTTCGCTCATGTTTTCTTTATTATTTTTACTGTTACTCTCAGGAATACTCATTTAAAACGTAATCTGTTTTAAATGAGGCCGCAAAGGTACGCTTTTTAAATGGTATTTCCGGTCTGGATATTTATTATCCTAAATATTTAAAAGTCATACGCAACTTTGCGCGATACAATTTGTTAAGCTAAAAAATTATTTACCCGAAGCTGCGTATCTTTGCACCAAATTTTTTAATGAATGCTTTAAGTTAAAGCTCGGTTTAATGCTGCTCTTGTATTGAGCCCGGAACCTAAAACTAATGACTTACTACTTATAAATTAATTATGGCCACTTCCCCCAACGGAAAAATTGGTGTATTATTAATAAACCTAGGTACTCCCGATACGCCTGAAACGCCGGATGTACGTAAATATTTGCAGGAATTCCTGATGGATAAGCGGGTAATTGATATTCCGGCTGTGCAACGTTATTTCCTGATAAACGGCATTATTGCCCCTTTCCGGGCACCTAAATCGGCAAAAATATACAAAGAACTCTGGGATGACCGCGGCTCGCCGCTGCTTTACTATGGCCACGACTTACGGGATTTGGTACAAGCCGCGCTCGGCGACAAATATGTAGTTGCCCTGGGTATGCGTTACCAAAGCCCCAGCATTAAAAGTGCTTTGGAAGAACTTCGCGACCACCAGGTCGATCGCATTATTGTATTGCCTTTATACCCGCAGTACGCATCGGCCTCTACGGGCACATCGCACGATAAAGTAATGGAAGTGGTAAAAGACTGGTGGATTGTACCGGGTATTAATTTTATCAGTACCTTTTGCGACGACCCTTTATTTATTAAAGCTTTTGCCGAAATAGGCCGCAAACATCTGGAATCGCGTAAGTACGACCACGTTTTATTTAGCTACCACGGCATACCCGAAAGACACGTGTTAAAAGGCAGCGTTAAAAATTATTGCAAATTAGGTTCTTGCTGCAACACGTACCACAAGCTAAATCGCTACTGTTACCGGGCACAATGTTTCCAGACCTCACGCTTACTGGCCAAAGAGCTGGGCTTAGCCGAAGACCAGTACACGGTGGCTTTTCAATCGCGCCTGGGCAAAGACCCGTGGCTCAAACCTTACTCCGACGAAGTATTAAAGGAATTTCCGGCCAAAGGTTATAAGAATGTTTTAGCGTTTAGTCCGGCCTTTGTAGCCGACTGCCTCGAAACTACTGTAGAAGTAGGACGTGAATTTAAAGAAATGTTTGAAGCGGCTGGCGGCGAGCACTGGCAACTGGTAGAAAGCCTGAATACGCACCCGTTGTGGGTAGAAGCCGTGAAACAAATAATATTAAGAAATTAAGCCAAAGAGCCCCTCTTATAAATTGGGGCTCTCTTTTTTTCAGCTGTTTACACAGCACTAATATTTATCAATAGTATCCTTTCTTTACGCAAGCTTAAAAGAAGGAATATTTTAAATCATTACCGCATGTAAAAGATATACTAATAAGCACCTACTCCATCCGGCAGTTTTTTCTTTCACAATTAATTAACGGCGCTATATTTATAACGGATTATACCCTCCCGAACCTGTTTATCGAGAATTAAAGTACGTTTGGTTAATTCACTTACTTTCCAGGTTACTGTTACTGTATTGCAGTTAGAGTTTATTTGAAGAATATTATCTGAAGAGAGCTGAAATGTTCCGGTACAATTTTTGAATGCCCCATTAGCACCTTCTTGTAATACATAATTGCCATTAGCAGAAAATTCTAACCGGTGAGCGCCCTCCATTGAAACATTGGCCCATTTAAAATTCCCGCCGTTAACATAGCCATCATACATTTGTATCAGAACCCACTTTCTTTGTAAGGTTTGCGGTCCATTCCCTTCATCTTTCTTACAGCTTATGAGCAGAAGCGATAGAATTAATATTAACTGCAGTTGCTTTTTCATGTTAGAAGGCTTTGCTCTATGACCCAGCAATTATATTGGAGGTTGCATTAGCCTTTAATAAAAACGTTTAATAAAAGAAAAAGCCTTTTTATCAATTCAAATCGGTTTCTGTTGGTGACTTTTCAGTCCTAAATTCTGATTTTTTCAGACTTTTTTTAAATCCGCCCACTTATCGTTTAGCAACGGCCGATTGGATTTTAATTTACTTATTAAAGTGGGAATATCATTTTCTACAATCAGGCTGTCGCGACGTTCTTTTCTTAAAAAGCCTTCGGTTACACAGGTATCTAACATTTGTAGCAAGGAATTAAAATAACCGTTTACGTTCAGGAAAGCACAAGGCTTTGCTATAATGCCTAACTGATTCCAGGTAATAACTTCACAAATTTCATCAAAAGTACCTAAACCGCCCGGCAAAGCTACAAATGCATCCGACAGGCTGGCCATTAGGGCTTTGCGCTCGTGCATGGTATCTACCACGTGGAGTTGGGTGAGGTTGGTATGGGCTACTTCGCGGGCCACCAAACCCTGGGGAATTACGCCAATGGCCGAGCCACCCGCGGCCAATACACTATCGGCAATAACACCCATTAAACCCACTTTGCCGCCGCCAAATACCAAGGTAATTTTTTCCTGAGCCAGTTGCTCGCCTAAAGTCTTTGCGGCCTCGGCATATACCGCATTATTACCCGCACTTGCTCCACAAAATACTGCTAAGCTGTTCATGTTTCAGATGTTCTAAATTAGCTACGGAATATCAAACCGTATACGTCAGGCACCGCAGCTACCTTTTAAAATATTCCAAATCTTATCTTACTTATTCTACTACTTGCTACCATTTACCAACTTCAGAACCGAATAATTAAAAAGCAGCCCGGCGCAACCGATCGTTAATGGCACGCCCCAAACCTGTTTCGGGCAGTAGTTCAGCTAAAATAACTTCTACGGGTTGGGCATCAAGATAACGTAACCCAGAGAATAAATTACGGGCCGCTTCGTACACATCACCGGTTGCCGATAATTGTACCTGATGCGCCGCCGGTACTGTTGCAAACGTATCAGAAAAAGATAATATTCCCACTTGCCCGGACTTATAAGCCGGCAATATTCCGGCAATATTTCCCAGAACAACTTTTTTGCGGGGGGCATAATGGCTGCTAAGCATACCAGGTGCCTGCGGATTAGAACTGGAGGTTTTTACCCGCCCAATGCGCTTGCCCAGTACTTTTTCTATTTCTTCCAGCGCCAAACCGCCCAAACGCAATATTTCGGGCTCGCCATGGGCAAAGCCAATTATTGTAGATTCGATGCCTACCTGGCAAGAACCGCCGTCTAATATATAAGGTATTTTCTCACCTAGCTGTTGGTTTACGTGTTGGGCCGTAGTGGGGCTTACGTACCCAAATGGATTAGCGCTGGGAGCCGCCAAAGGAAAATCAATAGCCGATAAAAGCGCCAGCGTAAGCGGATGATTGGGAATGCGCACGCCCACCGAATCGTGGCCGGATGTTACCAGCAACGGCACGTTGGCGGCCCGGGGCAATATAAGGGTAAGGGGCCCCGGCATAAATGCTTCGGCTAGCTGATAAGCTGTTGCGGGAATATCCGTTGCAATTTGGCTAAATTGCGCTATACTGGCCGTATGTACTATCAGTGGGTCAAAAGACGGCCGGTTTTTTGCCTGGAATATTTTTATAACCGCTGCTTCGGAAAAGGCATTGGCGGCTAAACCATACACCGTTTCGGTAGGAATGGCCACCAATTGTTCCTGGTTTAACAATGCGGCGGCCTTGGCAATATTGGTTCCTGTTGCTGCCATAATTATTTCTGCGCCGCTAAGCTAATGCGTTAAGGTTCAAGTTTGTCCGGCAATACGCTCCGGCCCGGAGGTAAGTTTTATTATTTTAAAACAGATAATTTTTTATACATGCCCGCCAGTTTATCTACCACGTAATCAATTTCGTCGGCCGTGTTGTATTTGCTCATCGAGAAACGGATAGCCCCCCGGTTTGGGTCGGAGTTAATGGCCTGCAAAACGTGCGAACCAATATTAGAACCACTGGTGCAGGCACTACCACCCGAAACCGAAATTTTATTTATATCGAGGTTAAAGAGCAACATTTCGTTGATAGACGAGGGCGGCAAGCTCACGTTTAAAACGGTATACAAACTTTTATCGGCTTCGGCCGAATAACCGTTAAATTGTACATCCGGCAAATTTTCCAGCAGTTTCGCAATCAGCCGATCTTTTAAGCTTTGGATATATTTATGGTGTTCGGCCATATCGCGGTAAGCAATTTCAAGGGCTTTGGCCAATC
Organism: Adhaeribacter sp.; assembly: GCF_057359045.1. NCBI lineage: Bacteria > Pseudomonadati > Bacteroidota > Cytophagia > Cytophagales > Hymenobacteraceae > Adhaeribacter > Adhaeribacter sp. The sequence continues at coordinate 2,248 of NZ_JBMQUD010000146.1, read as the reverse complement.
CAATAATGCCGTACACGTTTTCGGTACCGCCCCGCATATTGCGCTCCTGTGAGCCTCCGTGGATAAAAGGCGGCACTTTAACAGCGGCGTTGGTGTAAATAAAACCTACGCCCTTAGGCCCATGAAATTTATGGGCCGAACCAACCAGAAAATGAACCGGTAGCTTTTGTAAATCGTGCCGGTAGTGGCCCATGGTTTGGACCGTATCGGTATGGAAGCTAGCGCCATGTTCTTTACAAATTTGCCCAATGGCCGCAATATCGTTGATATTACCAATCTCGTTGTTGGCGTGCATGAACGATACCAGCGTTTGCGGCTGGCCGGCCAGCAGTTGCTCCAGGTGTTCTAAATCCAAGCCGCCTTTATCATCGTGCCGCAGAAAAATTAACTCCAGTTCGCCGTTTTTGTGTAGCGCTTCTAACGAATGTAGTACCGCGTGGTGCTCGAGAGGTGAGCTAATGGCCCGCTTTATTTTTAAACTCTTAACGGTACTAAATATAGCGGCGTTATCGGCCTCAGTACCGCCCGAAGTAAAAAATATTTCGGCCGGCGATGTATTAAGTAATTGCGCAATGGTTTTGCGGGCTTTCTCAATGGCGGCCCTTACCTGCCGCCCGTGCGTGTGAATAGACGAGGGGTTTCCGAAATGCTCCAGCATAAACGGGGCCATTACATCAAACACTTCCTTATCTAAAGGCGTGGTAGCGGCATTATCGAGGTAAACCTGCATGAAATTGATTAAAAATTAAAATTAGAAATTTTGTAGCTGAACTAATATTAACGACTGCTTGGTCTGAACGCTACTTATATAGAATGCCCATTTCTAATTTTTAATTCATATTTCCTAATTCTTTAGGAATTGATAATTTCCTTAATATCATTGATGATTTTGTTGGCCAGGTGCTCAGCCGTGGCAATGGCATCCGACTCCGCGTAGATGCGGATAATGGGCTCGGTGTTCGACTTTCTTAAGTGCACCCACTCTTTGTCAAACTCTATCTTTACCCCATCTATTTTGTTTATCGGCTGCCGTGCATACTTCTGGCTTACCTGCTCCAGCACCTGGTCTACATCTATCTCAGCCGTAAGCTCTATCTTGTTCTTGGAAATGTAGTAGTTCGGATACGTACCCCGTAAGCGGCTGGCACTTAAACCCGACTTGGCCAAATGCGACAAAAACAAAGCAATGCCCACCAAAGCATCCCGCCCGTAGTGCAGTTCCGGGTAAATCACCCCGCCATTACCTTCTCCGCCAATTACCGCCTGCTGCGCTTTCATCTGCGTCACTACGTTTACCTCCCCTACGGCTGCGGCCGTGTACTGCCCGCCGGCTTTCTCGGTTACATCCCGCAAGGCCCGCGTGGAAGATAAGTTCGAAACCGTGTTGCCCGGCGTATGCTGCAGCACGTAATCGGCTACGGCTACCAGCGTGTATTCTTCGCCAAACATGCTCCCGTCTTCGCACACCAACGCCAATCTGTCTACATCCGGGTCTACTACTATGCCTAAATCGTAGCGCCCTTTTTCCAGCAGTTTGGCAATCTCGCGCAGGTTCTCGGGTAAAGGTTCAGGATTATGCGGAAAGTGGCCGTCGGGCTCACAATAAAGTTTTTCTACCTGCTGCACGCCCAAAGCTTCCAGCAACTGCGGCACAGCAATGCCGCCGCTGGAGTTTACCGCATCTACCACTACCCGGAAGTTGCGCGCCTGAATAGCCGCTACATCTACCAGCGGCAGCTCCAGAATGGCTTTGATGTGCCGCCGCAAAGCACTTTCGCTCTGTTGGTATTTGCCCAGCTGGTTTACCGGGGCAAACGTGAATGCTTCGGCTTCGGCCAGCTGCAGCACCAGCTCGCCTTCGGCCGCCGAGATAAACTCGCCCTGGTGGTTGAGCAGCTTTAACGCGTTCCACTGTTTGGGATTGTGGCTGGCCGTAAGAATAATGCCGCCGCCAGCTTTTTTGGCCGGTACCGCCATTTCTACGGTAGGCGTGGTAGACAGGCCTACATCAATTACGTTTAAGCCCAGCCCCTGCAAGGTGGCACACACCAGTTTGTTGACCATCTCGCCCGACAAACGCGCATCCCGCCCCACCACTACCGTGGCGTTGCCCGTGGTTTGCAGCACCCATGTGCCGTAAGCCGCCGCAAACTTTACTACGTCTACCGGCGTTAAACCTTCACCGGCTACGCCGCCTATCGTCCCCCGTATCCCGGATATCGTCTTGATTAACGTCACTTCTCTTCTT
>NZ_JBMQUD010000145.1:0-24072 GCF_057359045.1 Adhaeribacter sp. | reverse complement strand
CCGCAAATATTGCAAAAGCAACTAACCCGCATAAAAAACCCTGACCGCCAGCAGCGCCTCCGGTTCTTACTACCGACTTTGGCCCCCGATGCAACTGTGCGCGAAGCTTTCTTCGCCGCGCTGCAGCAGGAACAAAACCGCGAAAAAGAAGCCTGGGTAGTTACGGCGCTTAGTTACCTGCACCATCCCCTGCGGGCTCCAACTTCCCAAAAGTACCTGCCCGCTAGCCTAAACCTGCTGGAAGAAATACAACTAACCGGCGATATTTTCTTCCCTTACGCCTGGCTCCAGGCCACTTTGGGCAATTACCAGACCGCTGCCGCCGCTAATACCGTCCGGGAGTTTCTGCAACAGCACCCCAATTATAACCCCAAGCTCAAAGCCAAAGTCTTACAAGCCGCCGATGATTTGTTTCGGGCCGAGCGTTTAGTTAGTAATTGAATTTTAATAAAGGTTTTTGCAAAGTATAACTATTGCGCATGTGATGTTTATTCCTGGTCGATAGTTATAATCAGCTAAAGTGAAATTTCAATAGCGCAGTTCTGAATTAGGCTTAGGATAAGATGTATTTTAGTGAGTGTAGGGGGAAAGGCTTTATTTTTAAATGCGGTTTCTGGTGTTTATCTTTTGCCAGATTGCATCTTGCAATGCACAGGTCCTAATAGGTAGTTGCTGCTTAAGCTAGCTCCCGGTCGCGGAGCCCCGTCGGTGGGTTCAGGAGGTTGATATTTCCTTTACTCGTTCGTCGGAATGCTACGCACCAGAATATTAGAAGAGAATCTTCCAGCAGAGAATCTTCCAGCAGGTCTTCACCTCACCGACTGCGCTAAGAGCTCTTAGCGGTTGCTATGCAGGATCCTCTTATTCCTTTTCACAGCATTGAACCGTCCCCCTTTGGAGGGGGTAGGGGGAGGATTACACGAACCAAAAACTTCATTTTCCCAATCCAGCCATTTTGCAACATGCCGGTTCAGCCGCAACGCCTTCCCTATTTTAGGGAAGGTGCCCGCAGGGCGGAAGGGTAAAACTAGCAACCCAAAGAAAAAACGTTGTAACCCAATAACCATCAGGCCGGCTCCTCTTCGCCTCGATGATGAGGAGCTAGGCGAGGCGGTGTATTCTGCCTCCAGCCCGCCTAAATCAGGAGGGGCTGGAGGTGGTTTGTTATAATTATTTGAGTTAGAACATATTTAATTATTAACCCCAACTGAGAATTTTAATCAAACTAAGAAGAGCAGTAGCTAAAAGCAAACTACAGCAGTTTGGGCAATGAGGGCCTTTGAACTTTTCGGTGGCGAGGGACGAGCCATTCCGCAGCGGAGCGAGGAAAGAAAAGTTCACCGCCCGAATGACCAAACGGGGCCCCGCGGCCGGGAGCTTACTTAGGCTATAGCTTACCATTAGCACCACTGCCTGGGAAGATGAAATCTTTCAAAAGATAAATAGCTCTACAGCAATTCTTTACTTTTTCCTGCAAAATAAAACTATGATACTCATAAACATACAACAAAGAAGCAATGTTGTCCGGATCGGTTAATCCTTAAATTTTAACCTGCAACAAATCTGCCCAGTGCGTAGAATACCGCGGGCTGCGGTGGACCGTAGTCATTTTCCAGTTTTTTTCCAGGCCGGCGGCCGCGTAGCCTACCGTGTTCAGGGCCCATTCGTTTTTGCCCATTTTGGTATTAAGTTTATCCAGGGCCTGCATCAGCTTCTGGCTTTTACCCCGGTCGGTGGTGTCAAATAAATCCGTCTGGACCTGGTGCGCCGGTATAATTTCCGACAAAATAACGCCGGCTTTTTTATACAAATAGCCTTCCTGGTAAATCTGTTGCAGGGCTTGCAGCGCGTACCGGATAAACTCACCAGTATCGGCCGAGGCAATGGGCAACGCCACCGTAGCTGCCTGGTGGTGTTGGGGCGCCTGCACCGAAAACTTGTTCGTCCGGATAAAAACGGTAATAACCTTAGCGGCGCTGCCTTGTAGCCGTAATTTTTCGGCGGCGCGCGAGGTGTAGGTGGCTACTGCTTCCTGCAGGTCTTTCAGGTGGGTAATGTAGCGGGAGAAAGAGCGGGTACAAGCCAGGTTTTTCCGGGCCGACGACTCTTTAAAATCCAGTTCCTGGCACGGTTGGCCAAGTAGTTCCTGCTGTAGCCGTACGCCCACCACGCCGCCCAGGTGCTTGTATACCCAACCCGAACTACGGTCTACGAGATCGGCGGCGGTATAGACCTGGTGCTGGTGCAGTTTGGCGGCATAGCGGCGGCCCACGCCCCAAATATTTTCTACGGCTAGTTGACGGCGGGCAAAGGCTTGCTGCGCGGGGGTATCGAGCAGGAGGACGCCGTTATAAGCCGGATTTTTCTTGGCCAGGTTATTGGCGGCTTTGGCTAAGGTTTTGGTGGGCGCTACGCCTATGCATACCGGCAAATCGAGGTGCTGGCTAATGGTTTCCCGGATGGTAATGGCGCATTTTTCCCAGTCGGCGGCTGGTACGTGGCTTAAATCCACAAAAGCCTCATCAATCGAATAAACCTCTACGGCGCCAAAGGTTTTCAGGATGTGCATCACGCGCCGCGACATATCGCCGTAAAGCATAAAGTTCGATGAAAAGACTCGTACCTTTTCGCGCTCAATAAGCGGACGGGCCTGAAACAAGGGTTCCCCCATTTTTATACCCAAATCTTTGGCTTCCTGCGAGCGCGAAATAATGCAGCCATCGTTATTCGAGAGTACTACCACGGGTTTGTGCTTGAGCCGGGGCTCGAAAACGCGCTCACACGATACAAAAAAGTTGTTGCAATCAATCAGGGCCAGCATGGTTATTTATACTTTGTGCAACACATGAATGACCACGCCCCACACTGTAAAACCCATATCGGGTAATATTTCCAGGGGTTGGTACCGCTCGTTTTCGGGCCGCAGAAAAACCTGTTTGCCTGCGTAGTGCAGGCGTTTTACGGTAAACTCGCCGTGCACCACCGCCAGCACAATATTGCCGTGACCCGGTTTCAGCGATTTATCTACCACAATTACATCGCCTTCGTAAATGCCGGCGTTCTGCATGGGGTCGCCGCTTACCTGTACAAAAAACGTAGAAGCCGGACGTTTTACAATAAACTCGTTTAAATCTAAGGTGCGTTCGGTAAAGTCGGCGGCCGGCGACGGAAACCCGGCGGGTACGTTATGCTCGTACAATTTTACCTGCACCTGGCCGGGCCGACTAGTAGGAAAATAAGAGGCTAGTAGTTGCATTCGGGTTTAGCATTAGAGATATTTTTGCTAAATATACTGGCTAATTTTAAATATAGTTTATTTATATGCTAAATATTTTAGTAATTTAATTAAAGCAGGACTTCCGCAAAGTTAGGAAAAGTCCCCCTTTGGAGGGAGTAGGGAAAGTATTCACAGTGTAACACAATGACTTCGCGAAAGTCCTGAAAGGTTATCTCTAAAGCATTAATTTTTACGAAGCAAATCAGAAGTTATGGATAAAAGAATTTACCATAGCTATCCTGAAAGACGGATTTATTTAAGAGCAGAACGCCGGTGCTGTAGCCTAAAAGTAAAACGGCATCTTCAGGAAGATGCCGTTTTACTTTGGGTTTAATATATTGCAGGCGTTTTGCAAAGTTGTTGTTTACGCTTTAAATCTTCCCCCTCCAAAGGGGGGACTGTCCGATAACTTAGGGAGACTCTTTACTACTTTACAAACGTCTCATAACTTAGGTCTACACGTTGGTAGGGCGGTTGCGGTTCCGCTCCTCGTCGGTCAGGTAAGTATCATCGTCGTCGGTGCGGGGCCGATTCGTATCAGTGTCCAGGTTTTCTACGTCTACTTCAGTTTTGCGCACCGTGTCCCGGATTACTTCGTCGCGTTCGGTTACTTCTTTGTCCAAGGTTATTTCTTCTACCACGCGGGCTTCTTTGTTAATCACCGGTACTTCGGCGTGTTCGGTCAGTTCAATTTCACCTTCTCTAAAAGCATTAATATCAGCTTCAGTAGCCGGACGGTTTACCGGCGTACGCTCCACGTTTATGTGCTCTTCGCGCAGGGTAATATTTTCTTCTACTTCTTCTTCCACAATCCGGCTGCTAATCCGGGCGCCCCCGGTTTCTACTTCGCGCTTCCCTATCTCCAGGTCTTCTTCTATTATCGGAATAGAGGTATCGCTGTCGAGCAGGTCGCGGGTGGTGTTGGCATCAGTATAATCGGTACTGCTTAAGTCCTCCCGGCGATTACGGTGCAGGCCGCGGTCATTAAAGTGGTTGTGTTCGTAAAAGTCATCGCGGGTATCGGTATCGTCGGTAAGGGCATCGCCGGTCTGGTGGGCCGCACCGCTTATAGCCGCCCCGGTTGCGCCGGCTGCCGCCCCCAAGCCGCCAAATATCGAGCGGATAGAGGTTTCGGTATCGCGGCCAATTTGGTTTTTCTCGTACACGGGTAAAGCCTGCAACTGGTCGGCGGTAACGTTGGGCAATATTACATCATCGTCGTCTTCGTTTAGTTGGGCCAGGCCAATGGGTACCAGCACATGGCGCGGTTCCAGGTCCAGCACACTGTTTTCCAAATCTACTACCATGTAGCGTACTTTCCTGGATTGCACATCAAATATTAGTTCTTCTACCTCGCCAATGGTTTGGCCCTGCGGGGTTTTAATGGTCCAGCCTTTAATATTAGGCTGGCCGTCGGCAATTTCAAAATCGCTGCCGCCTAGCTCCTGCAGGCGGTTGGTTTCGTTATAATTATTATCTCTTTCCATTTTTATTTTTAGTTAAGGGCGCCGGGGTGGGCGCTAATTAAAATAGGGTAAACCAAGGTATTTATTAGTTTACGTGCCTGCCCGTAAAAATTATTCCGAGCGGCGGGCCACAATTTCTACGCGGCGGTTTTGCTGACGGCCGGCGGCCGTTTCGTTAGAAGCTACGGGCCGCGACTCGCCTACGGGGTGCAGCGTAACATGATCCGGGGCAATATTGCCGTTCTGCGTTAGCCAGGTTTGTACGGCGGCGGCGCGTTGTTCGGCCAGTTCTTTGTTATAGCTGGCGCTGCCCTGGGCATCGGTGTAGCCGTAAATACGTACCTGGCTGTTGGTAAAGCGTTTGCCCATCGAGCTGGCAATTTGCTTTAGCTTTTCGGCGGCCTGGGGCTTAATCGCACTTTTATCGGTATCAAACAAAACGGTTTCGTCTACGCTGTAAATGGCATAATCGTCGTTGCCGCGCACGTTAATATCGGTATCGGTTATTTCCTCGTAAGTGGCAGCGGGAGCATCAAAATCTACCGATCCCCAGCCGTCGTCGGTGGCAGTACCGTCGGCGGCGGCCGTAGTAGCCGTAGAATCGCTCAGGGTTGTGCCGGTTGCCTCGGCGTCGTCGGTGGTGCGGTCGCAGCCCCGGAATAAGAAAAATATTAAAGCCAGCGCTACCAAAGCTAATATAAGCCATAACCACCAGGGGTTGCTTTTTTTGGGTTGTACATCTAAATCGGCCATAGTTTTTTCGGGTTATTTTGGATTTTGTCTTGAAATGGGGATTAAGTAAATATCTGCCGGTTTACGGGTGTTTCTACGTATTGGTTATTATAAGTATTTTATTTTCAGGAAGAAATAGGGGAGGGGGTTCTTGAGAGAAGTGAAAACGGTAAGGGATAGTGATTTAAGTAAATTGGACAGGGTAAAGGATAAGGCTAACGGGGTATAGAGCCAAAGAATTGTATAGGATAGCTTAACTGGCAGTATTAATCCGGTTATTACCGTATTTACCGGGCGGTGTCCAAGATTAGGGTTCCGGAATTTATAGTGCCGGCAACGAGTAATCAAAACCTGATTGCTTAAGAAAGCAGAAAAATATACCTGGAAAGCTATTCTGTTTCAGGGCAAAATAGTACATTAAGGAGATTTTGCACCCGATGGACGATAAAGGCGTATTAGAGCAGTTTAGTAGTATTAAAACCTGGCAAAGCAAAGGCACCCGCGCCCCGCACAAGCCGCTTTTAATGTTGCTGGCGCTCGGCGAAATACAAAGAGGCAACATCGGTTTTATTCCTTACGCCACCATTGAGCCAAGACTGAATAATTTATTAGCTGATTTTGGCCCGCCCCGCAAGCAAATTTATACCACCTTCCCGTTTATCCGGCTGGCCAACGATAGCCTCTGGCAGTTTAACAAGCCTGATTTGCTAAACACCAAACAGGATTATACTTCTAAATATTTATTGAGTAATGATTTACAGGGCAAGTTTCCGGATGAAGTGGTGCAATGACAAAAGCCAACAGCTCAGTGAACAAATTTTCTAGGACGTACTCTATTAACGGCTAAGGACTTAAGTAAATCTACAACTTTTTTCTCTCCCGATTTATTTAGTAAAATTTATTCCCTAAGTGGAATTCCTATCTTTGGCATATATAATTTATTTATTTTGTTTACCTTTTATAAATAATTTATTTATCGCTCAATTAGTGAATAATGATTGAAGAGCAAAAACCGCGTATAAAATATTCATTTTTCGGTCATGAATCCTTTACCTGTAAGCACTTTTGGCTTAAAAAAGGGTTCGATTACTTAAGAAACAATAAGTTCTCTGATGAGAATGCTGTTATAGAATTAGGTGTTGGAAAGAACATGGTCACTTCAATCAGGTATTGGCTAAAGGCTTTTGCACTCATAGATAATAATGACAGATTTCAAGAATATACGAATATAATATTCAGTGACAATGGTTTAGACCCTTATGTGGAAGATTTAGGTACTGTTTGGTTTTTACATTATCTTTTGGTTAAGACTGGCCGAGCATCCATTTACAACTTGGTTTTCAATGAGTTTAGAAGAGAACGGCAAAACTTCACGAAAGCTCAATTGCATCAATTCTTAAAAAGGAAGTGCGAAGAGACAGATACAACGTTCAACGAAAATACAATTGCAAAGGATATAAGTGTTTTTATTAGAAGTTATACATTAGCCACCGAAGGGAAGATAGATATTGAAGATGATTATGCCGGAGTAATGCCCGAGTTGAGTTTACTAAATCATTCTAAAATTAGAGAAGACCATGGTACCTTAGTAGATTATTATTGGATCGATAGCTCGGAACGTGATGACCTTCCTTGGCAGTTAGTATTGCTTGCAATTTTAGATAATCCAAGTTATAGTAATACTATAAGTTTTAAAGAGTTGGAAGTTGGTTATAATTCTCCAGGGCTAATTTTTGCTTTAAATGAAAAAGGTCTATATCAAAAGATTCAAGGCATGGTAGAAAATTATCCAGAACAAATCAATTATTCTACAACCGCCGGAAACCGTGTACTTACGGTTAAAAAAGAACAGTTGAATAAGTATGATTTATTAACAAATTATTATGGCCAATAAATTTTCACCATCTGTAAATATAATTAGAGATTTAGATAGGGAAATCGACTATATACCTACTCCTAATTCTAAAGATGTATTTAATCAATTAGTATCTAATTACGAAGCTGGCCATCATTGTTTTAATATAATTGGAGCATATGGTACAGGTAAATCAGCTTTCATATGGGCTTTGGAAAGGACTTTACATAATAAAATCCAGTACTTTAATGATTACTCAAAGTCTTCATTGAAAGAGCAAGTTTTCCAGTTTGAATATTTAATTGGAGAACATACTTCTTTTATTCAGAACCTTGCATCCAAATTTCTTCCTGATAATTTTAATTATACTGTTCAAGAAGTGTTAGGGGCTTTAGATACCTATTATAAAGATGTTAAAGAACAAAATAAAACGCTCGTACTTGTTATAGATGAATTTGGTAAATTTCTTGAGTACGCAGCAAAAAACAACCCGGAGCAAGAACTTTACTTTATCCAACAATTAGCAGAATACATTAATGATTATAATAAAGACATTTTGCTAATTACTGTTCTTCATCAGGATTTTAGCGCCTATTCATTAGGGTTAACTAGATACCAAAAAGAAGAGTGGACGAAAGTTAAAGGAAGATTAAAAGAATTATCTTTTAACGAACCAGTCGAGCAATTACTTTATCTAGCCTCTAAGAAGTTGGCAGATTTGCCAAAAGAGGTAAATTATGTTGTAATAAAGGAGCTATTTGAATCTATTTCAAAAGCTAATATATTCCCTTTACGAGATTATTTTTCAATTGATGTAGCCAAAGATGTTTATCCTTTAGATATTTTAGCAGCAGGCGTTTTAGCTCTTTCCTTACAACATTATGGTCAGAATGAGCGGTCTTTATTTTCCTTTTTGGAGTCAGATGATACTTTTGGATTAGCGGATGTTGTCGGCGAGAAGGGATTTTATAATATTAGCCATGTCTTTGATTATTTAATCTTTCATTACTACTCAGTTCTAAATTCAAAATATAATCCTCACTTTTCGCAATGGACGTATATTAGAAAGTCATTAGACCGTGTAAATACTTTATTAGAAAATCAAATTGAAGATTATTCTAATTTAGTTAAAACGATAGGCTTATTAACAATTTTTTCAACCCCAGGTGGTCAAGTAAATAAAGAATTCTTATCGACTTATGGTAGACTCTCTTTAGGAATTGAAAATGTTCCAGAATTATTAGACAAACTAGAGAGTGTTAAAATAATCCGTTTTAAACATCATGCTAAACAGTATCAATTATTTGAAGGAACAGATTTAGACATTGAGTTAGCAATAAACGAAGCTGGCGAATTAATAGAGAACGTTACGGACGTAGTTAAGTACGTAAAACAATATTTTAATCAACCATACATTCAAGCTAAGCAGATCTCGTACGAGAGAGGGACTCCAAGAATCTTTGAATTTAAGATAACAGATGAGCCTATTTTGGAACTGCCCCAAAAAGAAATTGATGGATATATTAATTTAATATTTTCTGATAAATTTTCGCTAGATGATATAAGAAAAAAGGTTGGTACTCGCCAAAAACCAATACTTTATGGTCTTTATCAAAATACTTTCGAAATAAAAGGATTGATAAGAGAGATAGAAAAAATCAAGAAGGTAAAAGAAAGAAACCCAAATGATAAAGTAGCCTTGCGAGAATTAGAAGATATTCTTGTTCATCAGATAAAGCTTCTTAATCATTATGTTGTAGGTAGCCTATACAGCAACGATAATAAGATAAGTTGGTTTTATAACGGTGGAGCCAATACCCAGGTTATGGACCGCAAAAATTTCAACCGGTGCTTGTCAAATATATGTGAGGAAATTTATCATGGTACTCCTGTTTTTAAAAGTGAACTAGTTAATAAAACAAAAATATCTGGAGCTATTGCAAGTGCCCGTAAAAGTTTTCTTAAAGCATTAACTCTAAATTGGAAAGTGGCAGGATTAGGTTTTCCTGAGAAAAATTTTCCACCAGAAAAAAGCATTTATCTTTCCCTTATTAAAAATACTGGTATTCATAAGTGCCAAGAGAATGAATACATTTTGTCAGAACCGACAGATAAGTCATTTGCCAATCTTTGGCAGGTAGGCAATAATTTTCTAGATAATACCAGAATTAGTGAACGAAATATTTCTGAACTAACCGAAGCTTATTCAGAATCACCTATAAAATTAAAGAAAGGATTTATTGATTTTTGGCTGCCGGTTTTCCTTTTCATTAAGAGGAATGAATTTGCATTGTTCGGTCCTAAAGGATTTATACCCGAAATACATGCGGAAGTCCTTGATTTAGTTATAAAAAATCCAAGTCAATACACTGTTAAAGCTTTTGATGTAGAAGGTGTTCGGTTAACCTTTTTTAACCAATATCGTGAATTTATTCAGAAGGTTTCTGTAGAACAACCAACCACCGAAACATTCATAGAAACCATAAAGCCTTTCTTAACCTTCTTTAAGGGATTACCAGAATATTCAAAGAAAACAGTAAAACTTTCTAAAGAAAGTATTCGCCTAAGGGAAGTTATTTCTAAAGCTAAAGATCCGGAAGCCACTTTTTTTGAAGCAATGCCTCAAGCTTTAGGTTATAGTCTATCTTCTATGCAGCAGGACCCTGATATGCAAGAAGAGTACATTAATTCTTTACAAGTAAGTATAAGGGAACTCAGGACAGCGTATGATAAGTTAATAGAACGGATAGAGATCTTTATTTCAAGAGAAATAGTAGGAACTGAACCAAAATTTGCTATTTACAAGCAAGCACTTCAGGAACGCTATAGTTCTTTAAATCTTTACCAGTTAACAATTAAGCAGAAGACCTTTGTTCAACGTGTTATGTCAGCCTTAGAGGATCGTAACGCTTGGCTCACCTCTTTGGCTACTGCATTAGTACAAAAACAAATACCAATCTTCGATGATGCTGATGAGGTTTTGTTTTATGAAAGCTTCCAAAAGCAAGTATATCAATTAGATTGCCTATTAGACTTAGCCAATGCAAATATAGATTTAGAGCGGGAAGATGCTTTTAAATTAGAAATAAATTCTTTTGAAGATGGTTTACAGCAGAGAATTATACGGTTGCCGAAGCAGAAATTCCAAGAAATGAGGGTTTTAACAGAACAAGTAAATATTAGTTTAAGTGATATAGGTGACCAACAAGCTATTCTCATTTTAACTAATTTGCTGAAAGAAAGATTGAAAAATGAAAAGTAAGGTACGTCATGTGCTCGGAATTTCGGGAGGTAAGGATAGTGCAGCACTAGCAATATACTTAAAAGATAATTATCCAGATTTGGATATCGAATATTATCTGTGTGATACTGGTAAAGAGCTTCCGGAAACTTACGATTTAATCAATAACTTAGAAAGTTACTTAGGCAAGACAATTAAAAGATTAACTCCTGTAGAGAATAGTCCAATTGCTTCCTTCGATCATTACTTACAACTTTATGGGGGTTACTTGCCATCTTCTAATGCTAGGTGGTGTACTAAAAAGTTAAAACTTGAGCCTTTTGAAGATTTTGTTGGTGAAGATCCCATAATCTCTTATGTTGGTATAAGAGGAGATGAGGATCGCGAAGGATATATATCTAAAAAGCCTAATATACAATCTATATTTCCTTTTCGGCGAAATATTTGGAGTGAAGATGTTATAGAAAAGGTCTTGCAAAATGATAACATTCCCTTCTTACTAAATCAATACGAACAACTAATAGAGAAACAAGCTCTAAAGAGTGTTGTTAATACTCTTTCTAAGTTCATTTCAATAAGTTATTCTAAGAAAAATAAACTTGATGAATTATTAGATAAGGGAGTTATAGTTTTTAATAAAGCTGTTTTTGCTTTTTTAAAAACTACCCATTATCCGTTAAGTCAAATTGATTTTTTCCCACTCCTAGAAAATGAAGATAATTTAATTAGAGCAGATATATTTCGTCTTCTTGAAACTTCAGGAGTAGGAGTGCCAAAATATTATAATAAAATAGAATACAACATAAATGGAGCAAAGGGGACATATGCCCGTAGCCGCTCTGGTTGTTACTTTTGTTTCTTTCAACAAAAGATAGAATGGGTTTGGTTATTTGAAAACCATTTGGAAGAATTCCTGAAGGCTGAACTTTATGAGAAAGATGGCTATACGTGGATGCAAGAGGAAACCTTAAGAGAGTTAATTGGTGTACCAACAAATGATGAAGCTGGTAACAGAATTGAACTATGCAAACTTGATATTGAAATTGATAAAATAGTTTGGATAAATTATGAAGTATTGAATAATAGAGATACTTCTCGTACCGATTCAATTAAAGAAGAGCGCAGGCTAAGAGACTCCAAGGATAAAGGTATAAAATCCAATTATCTTTTAGATATATTAGATGATTCTGAGGAAGAAGGTTGCGCAGCTTGTTTTATTTAAATTTTACCTATGAGATACGAAATTAGTGAATGGAAAATTGATCAAATACTAAGGTTGTATGATCAGGATAAATTAAATTTATCTCCTCCATATCAGAGAAATGATATATGGTCACTACCTGCAAAAAAGAGATTAATTGAATCAATTCAATTAGGTTACCCGTTGCCGTCATTTTTCTTACATAGGAAAGAAAATAATAATTATGATGTTGTGGATGGTCAGCAGCGGATCCGTACATTTTTAGGCTTTGTAAAGGCAGCCTTTTCAGATATTAATAAAAAATTTTTTGATATAAATTCTGATTATTCATTTTTAGAGTTTAGAATTTCTATAGTTATTGTTGAAACAGAAGAAGGAGACTCAATTGAAGATTTTTATTACCGAGTAAATAATTATGGATCAAAGCTTAATAGACAAGAAATTATAAAAGCCCAGTATTCGGATACTTTCTTTCTTAATCTTGTTGAAGAACTTTCAACTAATGAGGACTTTAGTGCATTAGGGTTGTTTTCGGCGAATGCTGCTACTAGAATGATGGATATCGAATTTATATCAGAATTGATTTCTCAATTGAAATTTGGTATTACGGATAAAAAGAAGTACGCAGAAAGATTATACGAAATAATTTCTACAAAAGAAGAAGCCGCTGATTTAAGAATAAAATTTTTAGATATTATCAGTAGAATACAAAGACTGAATAAAATTTTTCCAATTAATCAAACAAGGTACAAGCAAAGAAATGACTTTTATACTCTCTTTGGATTTATTTACCAAATCCTTTCTTTAGAGAACTCGACATTAGAATATTTCTACAGAATTCTTGTGGCTATTGGAGAAGATATTTCACCATCTAATATGATGTGTGCTCCTTTACAAAACTATGCTTTTAATTGCGTAAGTCAATCAAATTCAACAGATGCAAGAAATGAACGGTTAAAGTTTTTTCATGAAGTTTTACTTAATGAGTCAACCGGCCTTAATGATACACAGGAAGAAATACTTGAATTTTATGAACTTAAGCCAGAACCTTATGAAATAGAGGGTTATATTACTTTAAATGTTGAAGAGTTAGAGAAAATTAAATCTTTTTAGTTTATGAAGTTGGCAAGAGGTTTTATAGCTCTCTCAAATGATCCTAAATATAATATCCTTGAAAATGAAGGTAAATTTTATAGAATTGAGAAACTTGGGGATTACGATTTCTCGAAAGGAGGAAATTCTAGTGTTTTTTCGTTGTATGATGAGGATGGAACCGCGAAAGCAATAAAAATATCTAAAGATCCATTTGTAAAACCCTTATCTAGGAAAGAGATTAGTGGTTTGTCTAGTTCTGCTAGCTACAATTATTCTAGAAATAGTAAATCAAACGCTAGATTTTTAGAAGAAATTCAAGCACTAAGAATTGCAAAGGAAGAGGGTTTCTCAAATGTAGTAGAAACTTATTTCGATGGAGTAATAGAAATCGAGGGTTCAAGTTATTTATACTTTGTAATGGAAAAAGCAGAAACTGATCTTAAGGAACATATCCTTAATAACCTCAACATTGATGAGCAAGAAAGGTTTAAGATATGTTCTGAGGTTATGGCTGCAATTAAGCAATTACATGGCAAAGCAATTTATCATAGGGACATCAAACCAGATAATATTTTACTATTTTCTTCTAAAAGTGAAGATGTAAAAACATGGAAGATTAGTGATTTAGGATTAATTAGCAAAGGAAAAAGGAATCCATTAGACTATGCCGGTGAGCGAATTGGTCCGTTCGGATGGATTTCTCCTGAGGCTATGAATAAATATTTAACTGAGCGTTATAATTTAAATCATGATTGTTTAATCGATGATTATTCAGATGTTTTTCAATTGGGAGAAATATTCTGGTTTGTATATCAAGGTAATGTTCCATTAGGCCAAATATTATATGAAGATTTTATTTGTGAAATAAATAAGAATAAAGAAAATATATTTAATATTATCAAAAATATGCTGCAATATGCTAAATCTAGAAGATTATTGGTTTCTGATCTTGAACAACATATAGCTACTATAAGCCATGAGTTAGGTTTGTAACCTTTTTAAATGTCATTAAACAGTTAAATCGGGTCAAAATTAAGGCCGACCCATTTATTATATAAATTATCCTTCATCTAGGCTTTTCAATAATTCGTCCATTCCAAAGTTCAAAAGGAAATCAGAATAATAATTATCAAAAATATCTTTAAGATATTCTTCTAAGGTAATATCATCTTCTTTACCTTCACGATCTATACTAAATTTGTAGTTCCGCTTTTTTGTAATCATATATAGGAACAAAGTATGGAAATATACTGAAGATAAATAACGCTTTTCCGCAACCCTATGCTGCTCTTCAGAAATGTTTTTAATTTTCGAAAGATAGGATAGGAATACATGACTATCTATGTTGATATAAATAATATCCAGCTTGTCACCTTCTCCACTTGGGTACATAACGGTCTCATGGTTCATTATAATACCACCAGCTTCAAGTTCTTGCCACTGACTTTCGTGTACTTTTTTTAATTCAGGCAAGCCTAATGAATCCATTTCTTCCTCCTTCTTCTCAGGAACCTGTTCTTTGGGAGCTTCTGGATCGCTTATTTTAACTAAAATGTGCTCATCAAATATAGGCCCTGCCCCGTTTAAAGAAATTTTAACCTCTAGCTCATCACCGACATTTACTTCCTTAGTTGGATTAAGCGTTATTTTAATATTTCCTTTATTAGGACTGCTCTTAACAATATTAAGTACTTCCGTTATTTCTCGGTCTGTACCAGGTTTAGTCCCACCATTACGCTTATCGCGTTTAATATTCTGCAAAGCAAGTTTTAAGTTGCCCGGTTCCTCTGTCCTATCAAAATATTGATCTTCTACGTCACTCTCAAAAATAATTGATTTCTCTCCTCCCAGTGGGACCTTAACTGTTGGTATTTCATCACCTGTTCTACCTTTAAGCTTAAACATACTCGGAAACCGCTGCGGTAAAAATGGTTCGCTTGCTTTCTTATGTTTATTCTCCTTCTTGGGTTGATTATTAACTGGTTTCTTTGGTTCTTCTAGCTTCAAAGTCTGACTTAGCAGTTTCATTAAATCGCTGTTTTTTGGCAGATTTTTAGCAAAAGATTTAATAAGCTCCGTAGTATCCTCACTTTCTAAACCAATCGAACTTTTTCGATGCTTGTTAATTTCTTCCAGCTTACTTTTTCTTAACTTTTCTGAAAGATATTCTCTAAGCTTTTTTACCTCTTCTCCCTGTTTCAAGCGATCCCTTGAAGCCATAAACAACTCCTTTCGGAAAGTATACTTCATATGTGTGCAATCAACATGTATGAGCAAGTAGTCTTTTAAAAGATTAAATTTTAATGCACGCGTTACAAATTCAGAAGTATAATGCCCATGAACCTGCCCATTCACAGAGAACATAACAGACATATTGTTTTTAAAATATCTATCTCGAATAATATCCTTGCTCTTTTTTACATCTTTGTCCTTAATTTTTGGATTAAAGACATAGCATGTCAATTTCATAGAGCCAAATAATTCATCTTGATATTCTTCGGAGAAATACTGATCAATGTATTCGTTGCTTTCTCTTTCAAGCCTTCTCTTCAAACCATAAAGGTCTAATTCAAGAACTTTGTTATTTGGATATCGGCTCTTACTATCAACTGTTAATATAGGTAAGGCTGGATCAAACAAATATTCATTGATGCTTTGATTTAAATCTTGGGCAAATCCTGCATAACCAGGTGGAAATTGATAGGAGTAGAGTTTAATGATGGTACCTGTCTTAAACTTTCTATTGTGTAACTTTAAGTCTTGTTCTTCAAAATCAAAAGCTGGTATTTCCCCTTGTAATACTAAATATTCGTACCAAGAATTCTTTTTAACCTGTTCCTCTTGTTCGGTTAGTGGGTGTTCTCGAATGAGTGTAAAACCAAAACTACCTGTATTGTCAAACTTTTTAGAAGCAATAAGCTGGTATCCTTGTTTGCCAGAAAAGACGATAGCGCCACTGCCACCCATATTATACTTTCCCTGTACAAAATGAATTTCATTTTTATTACCTCTTAATAGCGATAAAAAGGAATTTTCAAAATCTTCTGGATGCTGTCCTTCACCATTATCATATATAATTACAGATGTGTTTCTAGGCGTTCCATCTGCTATTATTTGTATGTTTTCTGCTTGCTCCTTCCGATATTTGCTTAAATCCCAACTACTTTGGTTTGGGAAAAACTTTTTTACAGCTTCTTCAACTGTTTTAGGCGCTTCTGCCGATTTGGGATCTATTCCAGCTTCATAGCACTTTTTCATTAGAGTAGCATCTATTGAATTAGTAACTTTTTCGACCAATGCAGCAATAGGAGAGGATTGCTGATTCTCAATAACCCCGTAGTTGCTTTCATTTCCTCCTAATGGCTTCCAGTTCTCTTTTCTGAAGATGTCAGGATTTTTCGTAATTAGATTATCAACATCTTGCTCAGTTTGTGCTTCAAACAATAATTTGAATACTTGTTTTAAACTTAAAGTAGAATCTGAAAACATGTAATAAAACTATTAGGATAAGGTTAATAAGGCTAAATATAGTATTTTTATTATTAAGTTTTATACAAGAATTTGTATAAAACTTTCTACTTATGGATTTTAAATTAACTAGGTAGAAACTTTAATTTTTACCATGGCCTAAATTGCCGTACCGGATTACATTATTCGCCATGCCCTCGAACACGAAGAAATGAAACGGTAACACAGCATACCAGTACAGGCGGCCCAGCAAGCCTTTGGGCCGGAAAGTGGCCGTTTGCCGGAGAAAAGGTCCGTTATCGGTTTGCATAATTTTAAATTCCAGCCAGGCTTCGCCGGGTAGTTTCATTTCGGCGTACAGCAACAAACGCTGATTTTGTTTGTCGGCGGCCAGCACCCGCCAGAAATCGAGGGTGTCGCCGGTGTTAATGGTATGCACGTTGGTGCGGCCGCGGCGCAAACCCACGCCCCCCGCCAGCTTATCCATCAGGCCGCGTATATGCCAGAGCCAGTCGCCGTAGTACCACCCGCGCTTGCCCCCAATCGACCAGATATTGTCGAGCACCTGGTTTACGTTAGTGGTAATGGGTTTCTGCCGGCGGTCGGTAAAGCAGCCATCTTCGGGCACCTTTATGTGTTCCAGCAAAGAATTATCTACGTTACTCGATACCAGCGAGTCTTTCCAGCTCGATACCACGTTGTTTTGTTCTATTTTCTGAAAAGCCAGTTCTACCGCTTTTTTGTAGGGGATGGGGGTAATGCCCAGCAGTTGCTCCAGGTTTTTATCTTTCGCAATTACTTCTACTTTCATGCTGTTTACCAGGTTGGTAGCCAGTTGGTAAGAGGTAGCCGTTACAAAATACAACCAGTACGACGACAGTCGCGGCGTCATGACGGGCACTGTGAAGATGAACCGTTTGAGTCCGCGCACCTGGGCAAACTGCAGCAGCATTTCTTTGTAAGATAAAATATCGGGTCCGCCCACGTCGTAGGCCTGGTTCAGGGTTGCGGGTTTACCCAAAACGCCGGTTAAATATTCCAATACGTTCCGGATGGCAATGGGCTGGGTGCGGGTGTTTAGCCATTTAGGGGCAATCATAACGGGTAGCTTTTCGACGAGGTCGCGGATAATTTCGAAAGAGGCGCTGCCGGAGCCCACAATAATGCCGGCCCGCAGGGCAGTTACCGGTATGCCGCTTTGGCTTAATATTTCTTCTACTTTTTTGCGCGAAGCCAGGTGCCGCGAGAGCTGGGTACTGTTGGTAATGCCGCCCAGGTAAATGATTTGCCGCACGGCGGTGGGTTTAATCAGTTGAATAAAGTTATGCGCCGAAGTAGCTTCCAGTTGCCCGAAATCTTTGCTGTGGGTGCTCATGGAGTGGATGAGGTAGTAAGCCGCCTGGATGCTTCGGATTTTTTCGTTAGGCTGGTTGGCCTCGGTAGGGGTAAGGGGCTCCAGGAAATCGATTTCGAGCAAAGAAATATTAGGGTGTCGGTAAATGCCTTCCTGCGGGAACCGGTGGATATCGCGGACGCAGCAAATTACCTCGTGCCCTTGTTCCAGGAGCACCGGCAAGAGTCTTTTGCCAATGTAGCCGGTGGCACCCGTCAGCAGTATTTTCATAAACCTTTTTGGTTGTGGTTGGCCAGCGGGTCTGGTGGCGTCAACGCGCTAGCCGTTGCTTACCGGTAGCTTTGCCCCGTTGGTTTTCTTTCTTTTTCAGGCCAAGCCCGTTACTCCAACATCAGGTAAACAGTTTAAAGCCCGGAATGTTATGGGCGTAAGAAGGGTTGGTTGTTCTGGGGGGCTTTTTTAAAGCCTTGTTTTAAGCGAAGAGGTGTAGGGTACTTTATAGAGAAGTAAAACAGCGGCCGGGCTGGCTTGGTATTGGCGCAAGGCTGAAGACTTGCGGGCAGGGCAAGGCGCCAGTGCCGTTCTGCTTGACACTGGCATTAGGGGGAAGTAAGTAATTACCTAGGTAAAGCATTCTACGTTTAGCAACCTAGGGCTATTGCTCCAGGGTTGGTTATAAGGCGGGTGAATGGTACCTGTTACTGCCGGGCAAAAAAATAAGCCTCGGGTTAAGGAGGCTTATTTCGGGAAATATAATAGTATAATGCAGCTTAATCTGCCGAGCTTTGTTATGGCTTCGGTACCAATTCGTATTCTGTCTTAGAATTGTCAGCAGGGTCAGTATAATTAACCTTTAAAGAATTTTCTTTTAATTCCACTATAGTCCAACGTTCTTCGTCATCTGTTCCGGGGTCCAAAACAATTATGGTTTCATTAGAAGCAAATTCCCATTTTCCGGGTTCTGCTGTACCAAGGAAACTTTCAGTATAATTTTTATCGGTATTAAACTTGTATTCTAAAAGTTGCAAAAATGCAATAAGTGGTTCTTGGGTTTCATCCATGCCATTTACTTTGGCTTTATTTACTTTCCAGGTTTTGGCAGTAAGTAAAGCTAGTTTAGATGGGGCAGGGGCGTCGTCTTTGTCTTTATCTCCGCAAGCCGCCAAATTGAACACCAATGCTACTAAGAGCATGTAATAGAGCGTAAATTTTTTCATGAAAAGAATGGATTGTTAAGTTGTTGATTAGAATTGGTATTTTTTATTATAAAGGTTTAATAATGAAGTAAATGTCTCATATATTATTGAATAATAAAAATATTAGTAAAAATATATATTAAAATATTTTTACTAAATCCTATGCCAAAGCAAGTGTAAATAATACAATTAAAACATTTTTTATTTTAACGGTTACTAATAGTGCAAAGGCCGCTGCTGGCATCAGGTTGGTAGATGTTTTACCCGGTAAGCTTATAAAAATATTTTATTTATACTTGGGCCTGGAAGTGGAGCGTACAACTACTGGATTAAAAAGCCGGGTTGATTTGAATTGAAATTTACCACCCCCAACCCCTCCTAAAATAGGCGGGGAGCGCGGTAATACCACTTTTAAGGTTCACTTAAGGTAGCAAACACTTCGTGAGCAATAGATATTGATAAAATATATCTGTAAAGAAGAAGACAGAATAGCAGTAACTACTGGCAAATATCGCAGTCAGTGGAGTGAAGACCTGCTGGAAGATTCCCTTCTGGAAGAGAATCTTCTTGGATTCCGGTGCTTTAGCATGGCGCGGTACTAGCAAAAATAAGATTAGACCGTCTGAACTCACCGACGGGCCCCGCGGCCGGGAGCTTTCTTCGATATTTTAAACTAGTTAGACCAATCTATTGCAAGATGGAATCTGGCAAAAAGGAAGCGTCCAAACCCTAAATATCCTCTTAATTTATCCTGGCTATTCCATCTCCTTAATAGTCCGAAATACTTTTAATACCCACCAGCCCGTAAGCGCTCAGATAAACCGGGGCTTTCCGGATCTGTTTTATAAACCCTGACACTGCAAGGTTTTATTGGTTTTGCGGGCCGGCCTTTTTACATTTGCCGACAAGTTTTGGATCATGATTATAAAAGAAAGAAGTAACTGGTTCCGGATGCTGTTTGTATGGCACGGGTCGGTGTTGCCGGATATTTTGCCGCGGTTGATTGCGCTTTTCCTGCTTTCCTCTTTTATCGTGTATCTTCGGGGGCAACTTTTTGAGTACAAAATTCCGCTTAACCCTGCACCCTTTACGCTTATTGGCTTGGCACTGGCTATTTTTTTAGGTTTCCGGAACAACGCCAGTTACGACCGTTTCTGGGAAGGCCGTAAACTTTGGGGCGCTTTGCTGATAGATACCCGCTCGCTGGTCCGCCAGGCCCTGACTATGAGCGGCCTGCCCCCCGATTCTGAAAAGATTACAGACTTTACCCGCTTGCTGATAGCGTTTACCTACGCCTTAAAACACCAGTTGCGCCGCACCGATGCCACTCCCGACCTGGCGCGCCTGCTGCCCCCCGACCTCGCCCAAGCCGTGCAAAAAGCAAAATACAAACCCATCCGGCTGCTTCGCGAATTAGGCAACTGGGTACAGGAACTTAAAACTACCGGCCATATCGATTCTATTACCCAAACCGCCTTCGACCATAACCTAAACCAACTCTCGGGTATTGTGGGTGGCTGCGAACGCATTGCCAGCACGCCCATACCTTATACCTACAGCGTGCTGCTGCACCGCACCGTGTACATTTATTGTTTTTTGTTGCCTTTTGGCTTGGTCGATAGCATTGGCTGGATGACGCCGGTAATGGTGGTTTTTGTGGGGTATACTTTTATTGCCCTCGATGCCCTGGTTACCGAACTGGAAGAGCCCTTCGGCGAAGAACCCAACGATTTGGCCCTGAATGCCATGAGCCAGAATATTGAAACCTCCTTGCTCGAAATGATTGGCCAGGAACCACCCGTTTTCCCCAAAAGCCGCAGGCCTTTTTTAGCTGATTAAGCAGTGGTTTAATTTTTACCGGAATTGCTATGTGCTTTTAAATCTAGAAGTAGTTAATGCTATGCTACTGGCTGGTAGGCTTGGGTGAGGAAAAGAAATTTACCACCCCCAGCCCCTCCTAAAATAGGCGGGTAGCTCCGGTAATGCCACTATATCTGCTAACCCTTTGTAGCGAACTGGTACTATAAAGACAACAAGCTATTAATAATTAATTATTCAACAATTAGATTATTCTGTAACAAACGCAATAGTAGCAGCTACAGGTAAACTACATCAGTTTGGGAGATGAGGGCCTTTTGGAAGATGCTCTTCTGGATTTCTGGTGCGCCGCATTCCGAGGTACGAGGAAAAGAAATAGCAACCGCCCGAATGACCAAACGGGGCCTCGCGGCCTTGAGCAAACTTAGGCATCTGAAAACAGTTAGCACTTAGGTATTGAAAGATGCAATCTTGCAAAAGAGAAACAGTCTATCTTGTCCATACTTCTGGTAACTCATGGGTATTATCTTCTTCAATAAATTTTAAATAGTATTTAAATCGGAAAGTAGCTTCTTTTTTATTTGATTTTCAGACATTAAACTACTTTTTGCGTAAGCAAAAATATGATTTTAAAGCGATGAAAAAGAAGAGCTTCATTTTATTTGTCGGGGCAGGATTATTTACCTTGCTCACGAACCAGGCGGTGGCCCAAACAACCGGAACCGGTACCCAGCCAACCACCCAAACTACTACGCCCGAAGAGGATAAACAACGGTTAGCCGAGGCCCGCAAAGAAGCCAAAGCAGCCAAAAAAAATGCCCGTGAAACCGAAAAAATGGATGATGCCGCCGATAAAGTAGCCAAGCAAACCCGTAAAGCGGCCAAAATGGAGGCCCGGGCCCAGCGTACACGCAAAAAAGCTGATAAAGCTGCCCGGAAAGCGGGCGATATGTAAGCGGGAAATATTTCTGGCTGGGCGCAAGCTAATTATTTTTACCTGGGGTTAAGCCCTGTTCTTTAAACCTCCCGGCCACTGGTTCGGGAGGTTTTATTTTTAACGGCAAAATGGTTTTACTTATACGCCCAGGTTTAAAGACCTGCATTTAGGCCGAATCAGCAATGGTTTTTAGCGCCGCGCCCAGAAAACAGCAGCACTACTAACGATTGGTAAAGTCTGGTAAATAAAAGCTTAACCAGAAATAATAAACAAAAAAACGGTTTTGGGGTAAGTAAGGTAAGTTCCGGAACTTATAAAAGCATTTATAAAGCCCCGTTTATTACCGGCCCAAGCGTATTTATGGCTTAACCCGGGTAATTTAGTTTGACGCGGCTTTTTTAATAAGCACCTTTATACTTATGCAAGCCATTGTAATAACCCAACCCGGCGGCCCCGAAGTGCTGCAACTACAGGACCGGCCGCGGCCCGAACCCGCCCCGCACGAAGTTTTAATAAAAGTAAAAGCTGCGGGAATAAACCGGCCCGATACTTTCCAGCGCAAAGGCGGCTATCCACCACCCATGGGCATATCGCCGGACATTCCGGGTTTGGAAGTGGCCGGCGTAATAGAAGCCTGCGGAGCAGCTGTAACGCGCTGGCAACCTGGTAATGCGGTTTGTGCTTTATTGGGTGGTGGTGGTTACGCACAATATGCGGTGGTAGATGCCCGCCATTGTTTGCCCATACCGGCTAATCTAAGTTTTACCGGGGCCGCTTCTTTGCCCGAAACCGTATTTACCGTTTGGCATAATGTTTTCCAGCGCGGACAACTGCAGCCCCAGGAAAGTGTGCTGGTGCACGGCGGTAGCAGCGGCATTGGCATTACGGCTATTCAACTGGCCCGGGCGTTTGGTGCCCGCGTGTTTACCACCGCCGGCAGCCCCGAGAAATGTGCCCGCTGCGAAGCCTTAGGTGCCGAACGGGCCATTAATTACCGGACCGAAGATTTTGGGACGGTGTTGCAGGCGGAAGGCGTAGACGTAATCCTGGACATGATTGGCGGCGATTACACCCACAAAAACCTGAACTTGTTGCACCCCGATGGCCGGCTGGTGTTTATCAATGCCATGCAGGGCGCGCCTGCCGATTTTAACATTCAGCACCTGATGCGCCGCCGCCTGACCATTACCGGCAGCACGCTACGTCCCCGTTCCGCCGATTTTAAAGCCGAGCTAACCGCAGCGGTAGAGCAACACGTATGGCCTTTGCTGGAGAATGGTAGCTTTAAACCAATTATTTACCAGGAGTTTTCGTTGGCGCAAGCCGCGCAGGCCCATGCCGTAATGGAAAGCAGTACCCATATTGGTAAACTGGTTTTAACCGTAGCCTAAGGTTTTAAAGCCAGGCTTTACCGCATTAAATGCACCGGGTTAGGCTTAACCTCAAATTCATTTGCTATTTTTGCGTTATTTATTCAGACGTAAACATTAGCATGAATCAAAATAAAGGTAAAAGCGCCTTGCAGCGTTTCCGGTATATTGGTATTCTGGAAGGTATCTCGTATTTGTTGTTGTTATTTATTGCCATGCCGCTTAAGTATTTGGCTAAAATTCCGGAGCCGGTAAAATACGTGGGTTGGGCACACGGCGTATTATTTGTACTGTTCGGGTTGGCTTTGCTGCAGGTGTGGTTGGTACGGCGTTGGTCTTTTACCAAAGCCGCCGGTGCTTTTATTGCCTCCCTGCTGCCGTTCGGTACGTTTGTACTGGATAAGCGCCTCCGCCGCGAAGAGCAGGCATTGTAAACCGTTAGGTAAGTAATGAACTAGTAATGAATAAGAAAGTTTACTTATTTAACAGCAGCGTTTTATTTATTTACTTGTTTTGTATTCTACCGGAAAAGTAGCGAAAGTGCCATGGGTGGTGTTATCACCACCCATCATTTATTTATTGGCCGGAGGGAAATACCACAGCCATCCGGCTAAGGATTAAATATATTCACTCCCGCTGACTACTTGTAAAGGCCTTTTTTTGATTGGCCGGCAGTTAAGAACTTTCTTTTATCGGTACACACCCGTAACTGGCGCGGGTAGCAGGAGCTTAGACTAATCTTTCCCTTGGCCTGACAGTTATGGTGAAAACATTTAAAGCGGGCTGATAGTAGGTGCCACGCTTTTTATTTAGTAACCTTTCCACCTTGCGGACGCCTTGCCTCAATTAGGAAGGTGGTGTGGCTGAACCGGCATGTTGCAAAATAGCTGGATTGGGAAAATGAAGTTTTGGGTTCGTGTCATCCTCCCCCTACCCCCTCCGAAGGGGGACGTTCAATGCTGTGAAATATGCTTGCTTAAATTATTGAGTTAAATTAGAACAGCGGTAACTAAGAGGTAATTACAGCAGTCGGTGGAGTGAAGACCTTCTGGAAGATTCTCT
>NZ_JBMQUD010000144.1:0-2696 GCF_057359045.1 Adhaeribacter sp. | reverse complement strand
TAGGTAAAAGAAGTTATTACTTTTTTACCGGTAAGGTCTTGTAACCAATAGGTTCTTACAAGATGACAACTCTACCAGTATAGCGTATACCAATTATATATAATCTGGATAATCCAAAAGAGCACGACTACTAACCTGTGCCGGCAATATTTAAGCGCAAAAAATATTTGCTTAAAAGAGAGAAGGCAATAGGCAGTTTAGAGCGTGGTTAAATTTTATTAAACGATTAAAAAAGCGGAATAAAATGGCCGCTTTCGCCCATTAATCTCCGTCATTCCCAAAAATCTTATGGTTTACCTAAGCAGAAGATTCTTTGGGAATGTCGGATTTGGACTGATTCTACTAAATTTAAACTTACTCTAATAAACAAAGTTCAGCTTACCAGTAAACGGACTGGTTTTATTTGGTTGTTTCCAGTGGGTAAAACCTTTGGTAATTGAGCAGGCCCGCAAAACTAAGGATAAAAGCAAATACGCTGGAAATGGTAACAAACAAACCAATTAACATCAGCAGTACGCCAATGAGTACTATTTTTTGGACGTAAGTATACACTTCCTGCGGCGATTTAGGATCTTCTTCCGGAGACTCTTTTTTTATTTTCCGCAATAAAAAGTAGGTATGTATAATAGTAGAAATTAGCCAGAAAAAGGCAATACGTAAAATAAACAGCCCTACATCGTTAATAAACGGGTGGTCTAAAACCGCAATGGGTATAAATAGATTATAGTATTCGGGCAAAAAAGAGTAAATACCAATAACCAAAACCGCTACGCCCACTAAAATATGAAACCTGCCATTGATTTGGCAAATAGGCTTTACCTCTTCAGCAATGTTATACCCTAAAATTAGGCTACGGTGCAATTTGTAATTCCAGAACAGGAATAAAATGGTAAAGCCCAGAATAAATACCGGCAGAAATACCTCAATGTAGCTCCTCGTCACCGTTTAAGAAATTTAAGGATAAAATTAACTGGTTAGTATACAGGTAGATAAATAAAAAGGTTAAACGGTAAGCACATAGCTTATTGCTATAGCTTAATGAGGCAATGGCAAACTGGGTTTTACCTCTTTGCGCGTGGTGCATTGCCCAGGTTCGCGTAAGCCGGGGCATAATTATTCGTCCGGAAAGGGGTGTTTGTGGGTTAAAGTGATTTAAAATATTGCCTGTCTCTGTCCTAAAAACAATTTTATTACAACATTCCAGACTTTTTCCGGAATTGTCTGCGTATTTGTAGCCAAATAATGGTAACATGAAAATATTGGTAATTGAAGACGAACCCGATATGCTGGACAATATTGTGCGTTCGCTGGAAAAGGAAAAATACGTGGTAGAAACCGCCACCACCTACGAAGCCGGCATTGAAAAAATTAACCTTTACGATTATGATTGCATACTCCTGGATATAACCTTGCCTGGCGGCAATGGCCTGGATATACTAAATAACCTTAAAAAGCAGCACAAAGCCGATGGCGTTATTATTGTTTCGGCCAAAAACTCTCTGGACGATCGCATTAGCGGCTTAGAAATGGGCGCCGATGATTATTTGGCCAAGCCTTTTCACATGGCCGAGTTGCACGCGCGGGTAAAATCGGTGTTGCGCCGACGCAAGTTCGAAGGCAATAATCTATTAACCATCGAGAACGTACAAATCGAACTCGATAAACACCAGGTTTGGGTAGCCGGCGAAGAAGTAGTTTTAAACCGCAAAGAGTTTGATATTTTGCTTTTCCTGGTTTCTAACAAAGAGCGCCTGGTGAGCAAATCGGCGATTGCCGAGCGGGTTTGGGGCGACCACATTGATGAGGCCGACAGCTTTGAATTTATTTATTCCCAGATTAAAAACCTGCGCAAGAAATTAAAAGAACACCGCGCCAACATTGAAATTCAGGCGGTGTACGGCATCGGTTATAAACTGGTGGGCCCATGAAATTATTAAACTACACCACCGCTTATTTTGCCGGAATATTATTTGTGGTTATTCTGGTGTGGGCCGGGCTTTTTTACTATAACATGCTCGACGAAATTTACGACAGCATGGACGATGGCCTGGAAAACCAAAAGCTGCTGGTTATACACAAGGCCGCCCAGGATAGCACCGTTTTAAAACATGCCGTTTTCGACGAAGGGTATTACCGCATTCGGGAAATACCGGTGGCGGCCGCCCAAAATCGCCCCGATGTGTACCAGGATACCCTCATGTACATGCTGAACGAAGAAGATTTTGAACCGGTAAGAATGCTGACAACGGTTTTCCGGCAAAATGATAAGTACTACGAAATGCGGGTAATTACCTCTATGGTAGAAGAAGACGACCTGATAGAAGATTTACTGTATGCGTTGCTTTGGCTGTACGGCGGTTTAATATCCAGTATTTTGTTGCTGAACAATGTTTTGCTGAAAAGAATCTGGCAGCCTTTTTACAATTTACTTCACCGGCTGCAACAGTTCCGGCTAGACGAACCCCGACCCATTTTGCCGGATAAAACCGATATAGAGGAGTTTAATTTGTTAAATAACACCGTTCAGAAATTATTGCAAAGCAACATAAATACTTACGTGAGCCAGAAAAATTTTATCGAAAACGCTGCCCACGAACCCCACACGCCGCTGGCCATTAGCCTGAATAAATTAGAATTACTCGTCGAGATTAATCATTTAAACCCCGACCAGGTAACGCAGATAGCCGCGGTTATGC
>NZ_JBMQUD010000143.1:0-40586 GCF_057359045.1 Adhaeribacter sp. | reverse complement strand
CCCGAAATATTTACCGATGCCAGCGGCAAAGCTACCCCGGTAGCCAAAATGAATAACGAAGGCGTAACCGGTAAATACATAAGCAGCGAGGGCAAACAAGGCGACGATGTGTGGGGTACTCGCGCCAAGTGGGTAAACTTAACCGGCACCATTGGTCAGGAAAGAGTTTCTTTGGTATTGCTGGATAATCCGCAGAATGTTGGTTACCCCACTTACTGGCACGCCCGCGGTTACGGTTTATTTGCGGCTAATCCTTTGGGGCAAAAAGCCATGAGCAACGGCAAAGAAGAACTAAATTATAAGCTGGCTCCCGGCAAATCGGTTACTTTCCGGCATAAGCTTATTATTCATTCGGGTAGCAACCTCACTACCGAGCAAGTAAACACCGAGTTTGGGAAATTTTCGGGTACTAAATCCTGAGTTTACCTGATAAGTTTAAGTATAAAAAGGCTGTTGGTTTACCGGCAGCCTTTTTTATTGTTTTTTGCTTCAAGTCTCAGTATAATCTTGTCTTAATCAAAAGAAGTTGCACCGGGTACTTAGACCAGTAAAATAAGAATGTTGATTTGGGTAAATTACTTATTTTAATGGATACCAATTTTTATAGAAATAAATAAAATTTATAGCCAAATTTGAAGCAGGAGATTTAAGCTAATTTTCTTTTGTATGCACCGCCTTATTTGTTTAACCTTCTTTTATTCCTTTTTAGTTGTAATTACGGCCCAGGCTCAATCCGATTCGGTGCAAGTGGTAAAAGCAAAATGGCGCGTAAAACGCCTGGCTCCGGGCGTTAAATGGAAACAATATTGGTTTAATCACTCGCTTTTTAATTCCAATCAAAATATAAACATACTCGAGGTTAAACCTAAACGCCGGATAATATTTGATTTAGGTTTTGAGCCGCAGGAGTTGGTGCTCACGAGTAGTTTTGGCCAACGAGCCAATGCCTTAGCAGCTTTAAACGGCACCTTTTTCGATGTTAAAAACGGCGGTTCGGTAGATTATATCCGGGCCGATGGCAAAGTAATTAACGAAAGCCGGTTAGGCAAAAGCGGTAGCCGCGCTCCGCACCAGCGGGCCGCCTTGCTTTTTGATAAAGGTAAAATACAGATAGCTAAGTGGGACAGCACACCCGATTGGGAAAATAAGCTACCGGCCGAAGACGTAATGGTATCTGGTCCCTTGTTAGTTTTAAATAAAAACGCCGAACCCCTAGACTCGAGTGCTTTTAACCGTACGCGCCACCCCCGCACCGCCGTAGCCGTTACTGCTAAAAACCGCGTATTGTTAATTACCGTTGATGGCCGGCACGAACAGGCTGCCGGCATGAGCTTATTTGAACTACGCGATGTTTTGCGGTGGCTAGATACCCGCGATGGATTAAACCTGGACGGCGGCGGATCTACAGCCCTCTGGCTGCAAGGTCAACCCGAAAATGGCATTGTTAACTACCCTACCGATAATAAAAAATGGGACCATGCCGGCGAACGCAAAGTTGCTAACGTGGTACTGGTAAAACGCCGAAGAAAATAATCCGGAAAAGAAATAATTACCGGGGTTAAAATATAGTTGCCGTTTAATTTATATTTTATCGGCAAAGCCTATCCTATTGGGAATATTTTTTTATCGGATTGATTCTGCAAAAAGGTAACACAAAGGGGGGCGATTAGGTTAAAAAAAGATTTCTGAAAAAATAATAAATATTACGCCAGCGTTTATTTGGGATATAGCACATTATTGCTTAAATCTGTACCCGTAAAATCAAAAGGGCATAATTATTGAAATTGATTATTTGGTTGCGCCAAGCAGCCGCTAATCAGTTAAAGAAATATTTAATTTAGGTAAAAGTAAAAATCAATGAAAAGGAGTTTATCAAACTGTTTTAAAGCTGCCGGGGTGCTGGCAATTGTGTTAGGTTCATTTGCCTTTACCGGCAAACCTGTAGAAAATGCAAATGAAGTTTACCAGGCTGGTGGTGCTGCTGCCCTTAAAGGCAAAGCTTTAATGGACAAAAGCGATTGTAATGCCTGCCACTCGGTAGATAATAAAATTGTAGGTCCGGCTTTTAAAGAAATTGCCAACAAATACAAAGGCGATAAAGCTGCGGTAGCCAAATTATCCGAAAAAATCATTCAGGGTGGTGCCGGCAACTGGGGCGAAATTCCCATGAGCCCGCACCCGCAAATTTCACAAGCCGATGCCGGTGAAATGGTAAAATATATTCTTTCTTTAGCACCGGCTGCACCGGCTGCTAAACCCGCCGCCAAGCCAGCCGCTAAACCGGCTACCAAAGCTCCGGTTAAGAAAAGCTAATTAATAATTACGTTAACCTGATTTAAAGGCTGGTACTGGTGTATCAGCCTTTTTTATTTATTTTTTAGCTGTTGCTGCATTTATTTCGTTTTAACCATCTAAAAACACTAACCCAACGATGAAAGCAATTATTTTACAGGAAGCCGGTGGCGTAGAAAACCTGGTACAACAGGAAATTCCGCAGCCGGAAATAAAAAAGAACGAAGTATTAATTAAAGTAAAAGCCATTAGCCTGAACCCCGTAGATATAAAAACCCGGAGCGGCAAAGCGCAATACAACCAGCTTAAAACCGAGCCGCCCGTTATTTTGGGTTGGGATGTAGCCGGTACGGTAGAATCGGTAGGCGAAGAGGTTAGCAAGTTTAAGGCTGGCGATGAAGTTTTTGGTATGGTTAATTTTCCGGGCCACGGCAAAGCTTATGCCGAGTACGTAGCCGCCCCGGAAACTCATTTGGCAATTAAGCCGGCCAATATTTCGTTTCAGGAAGCACCCGCCGCAACCCTGGCCGCTTTAACGGCGTGGCAGGTACTAGTGCACCAGGCCAAAGTGCAGCCGGGGCAACGGGTGTTTATTCAGGCGGCCGCCGGTGGAGTAGGCCATTTTGCGGTGCAAATAGCCAAACACCTGAACACCTATGTAATTGGTACCGCCTCCGGCGCCAACACCGAATTTCTGCAGGAGTTAGGCATCGACCAGCACATAGATTATACCCAGGAACAATTTGAAGAAGTACTGCCGGTAGTTGATTTTGTGCTGGATACTTTGGGTGGCGATACCGTGCCCCGATATTTTAAAATATTAAAAAATGAAGCGCAACTCATTAGTATTGTGGGCGGGGTAACCGACGAGATGAAAAAACGAACCGAAGCCTTACACATTAAAGGCGCTAATTACCTGGTGCATTCCAGCGGTGATGATATGGCAAAACTGGCCGAACTTTTAGAAGCCGGTATTATAAAAGCCCATGTATCGCAGGAATTTGCCTTTACCGACATGGCCGCCGCGCATAAGCAAATAGAAACCGGTAAAACCCGCGGCAAAATAGTCGTAAATGTGTATTAGATTGGCAAGGGAACAGCTTTTAATGTAGATGGCACTGTAAATTAAAATGGCAGTTTAACCAGCGTATTAGAATAGCCCGGAATATTCAGGTAAAAGTTATTTTAGATTCTTTAGATAATATTGCCCTACTTAATTTGCCTAAAGGCTTTTAAAGTAGGGCAATATTATTTAAACTGGTGATTTATAAAGGAATGGTGCGTTTTTCGGTGTTGCTTTGCTGTGCGGCTTCTATAATCCGGATACCCAACATGGCTTCTTCGGGCTTAACGGCCAGCTCTTTCCCCTCGCGAATGGCCTCGTACATGTTCTGGTAAAAATGCTGGTAATTGCCGGCTAAAGTTTCGATGGTACCTTGCAAATGCAGACCGTTTACCTGGGTATTGAGTAAGCCCCAATAATTTTTTTCTTCGGTACCCCAGTTGGTTTCGGTGGGCAGGCGACCGGCTTTTAAAGCATCTTCCTGCGGATCGAGGCCATGCTTTATAAAAGAACCTTCGGTGCCGTGTAAAATATAGCGCGGGCCGGGTTCGCGTACCAGGTAACTCGATTTTAAAGTAACCCGCAAGCTGGCGTAATGGAGGGTAATGTGGTAATAATCATCTACTTTGCCTTGGGGCCGCTGAATGCCTATGTCGGCGGTTACGGCGGTGGGGGTGCCAAATAATACCAATGCCTGGTCTATCATGTGCGAACCTAAATTATAGAGTATGCCGGTGCCCGGTGCGGCTTCTTCTTTCCAGGTGTTGGCTTCTATGTAATTGCGGTAGCGGTCGTAATGTGCTTCAAAATAAACCAACTGGCCCAATAAATTTTGTTTAACTACTTGTTGTACCGTCAGGAAATCGCCGTCCCAGCGCCGGTTCTGGAAAACACTAAGCACCCGGTTATTCGCTTTGGCTAAATTTATTAAAGTTTGCGCATCCTGGCTGGTAACGGTAAAAGGCTTTTCTAAAATTACGTGTTTACCGGCTTCCAGTGCCTGTTGCGCCATGGTTAAATGCAGTTCGTTGGGCGTGTTAATTACCAGCAATTCCAGCGCATCGTCTTGGAGCAAATCGGCAAAGGTTTTAACTACTTTTACCGCAGGATACCGCTCCGCCGATTTATTAGAAGAACGTTCCAGTACGGTTTGTAGCTTAAATCCGGGGTGGCTCGCTACCAAAGGCGCATGAAAAACCAATCCCGACATGCCATAAGAGGCCAGGCCAACGGTAATGGGGGTAGAAGCTTCGTTCACGTTTTTAAAGTTTTAGTTAAACGTCTAAAATTAAAGAAGTCTTTTAAATATTCAGGTATTAATTATGCAGGTATTAAATTTTAGGCAGTCTGCTGAAAAGGCTCCGCAGAGAAATGGGGTAAATTATTAGGCAATTAATAACGCTAAAGAATATATTTATAAAATAAACCCTAAAATCTGGCTATGTTAAAATTATATGTGTTGCTCGGTTGGGCAGTTTTATCGGTTTTTACCGGCGTTGCGCAGTCGGTACCTAAGCCCACAGACCGGCAGTTGGCCTGGCAGCAAATGGAAACTACGGCTTTTCTGCATTTTACGGTAAACACCTACACCGATAAAGAATGGGGCGATGGTACCGAAAGCCCGCAAATATTTAACCCAGTAAATTTTAACGCCGATAAGTTAGTAGGCATTTTAAAAGAAACCGGTTTTAAACTGGTAATAATTACTGCCAAACACCACGATGGTTTTTGTTTATGGCCGTCTAAAGTTACCAGCCATTCGGTGGCCAGTAGCCCTTGGCAAGCCGGTAAAGGCGATGTGGTAAAAGATATAGCTGCAGCCTGTAAAAAGCACGGTCTTAAATTTGGGTTTTATTTATCGCCCTGGGACCAGCACGAGCCTACTTACGGCACCGCACAATACAATAATTTTTACAAGGCCCAACTGCGCGAACTGCTCACCCATTACGGCGAAGTATCGGAGGTTTGGTTTGATGGTGCCAAAGGTAAGAATGCCAAAAATATGGAATACGATTTTAAGGGTTACTGGGAGTTGGTGCGCCAGTTGCAACCAGGAGCCGTTATGTTTTCGGATGCCGGGCCCGATGTACGTTGGGTTGGTAACGAAGCGGGTAACGCCGGCGAAACCTGCTGGTCTACAATAGATACTACAGGCATGGCACCCGGCAAAGCCGATTCTAAATATTTAAATACCGGTGACCCCAACGGCAAGTTGTGGATTCCGGCCGAAACCGATGTGTCTATCCGGCCAGGCTGGTTTTACCACGCCGCCGAAGACAGCAAAGTAAAAACCGGTAAGCAACTGGTTAATTTGTATTACCAATCGGTGGGGCGCAACAGTTTACTTTTATTAAATATTCCGCCCAACCGCCAGGGCCTTTTTGCCGAACCAGATATAGCGAGTTTGCGGGAGTTCCGGGACATTTTAAACGAAACTTTTAAAGATAATTTACTCGCCGGTCAGAAGAATAATAAAAGCCTGACCGATACTAAACTAAATACATTTATCTCCCTGCCTGTTGGTAAACCGGTGGTCTTTACTTTACCCCAGCCAACTACCTTCGACCGGGCCTTGTTCCAGGAAAATATTGCCGCCGGGCAGCACAACGAAACCGCTTTACTGGAATATTGGGACGGTAAAACCTGGCAGAAAATAAACGAGTTTACTACTATTGGCTACAAACGGCTGTTGCGGTTCCCGGCCGTACAAACAAATAAAATCCGGCTAACGGTGGTTAAAGCCAAAGCGCCCGTGCAATTAGCCGAAATTGGTTTGTTTAAAGCATCGGCGCGGGAATAAAATAAGGCTTAATGCGAGTAGTAATATTTTATTAAACGCAAATTTTCGCGAACCAACAGAAATAAGTGAGCAGAAAATTAATATTGGGAGAGGTTGGGTGTAAGTCTCTATTACAAAACAAAAGCGCCGGCATAATAGCCGGCGCTTTTGTTTTGTAAACGAATACTATTATTTCACCATCGACCAATCGGCGAGCCAATCAACCAAAAGCGTTGTCCAGCTTTTGAGGGCGGGATTATCGAGGGCCATGCCTACCCCGTGTTTGCCGTGCGGATACACGTGTAAAGCATACGGTACTTTGTTTTTAGAGCAAGCAGCGGCAAAACGCAGACTGTTTTCTACGGGTACACCGGCATCGTCGGCGGTATGGAACAAGAATGCCGGTGGATTTTGGGCCGTTACCTGCTGGTCGTTCGAGAATTGCTGCAGTAATTTTTCGTCGGCATTTTTTCCTAACAAAGCTTCGGCAGAACCTTTGTGGGCAAATTCCTGGAAAGAAATTACCGGGTAGCCCAATATTACCCGGTCGGGCCGCGCCGAAACTTTGCCGGCTAAATTATCTTGTGGGTCTTTAAATAATTCGGGTTGAGTAGCAACCGTAGCCGCTAAGTGGCCGCCGGCGCTAAAGCCCATAATGCCAATGCGGGCCGCATCAATATTTAATTCGGTGGCCTGGTTGCGGAGCAGTCTAATGGCCCGGCAGGCATCGGCATAAGGCAAGGTATGTTTTTCCGGCGATATGTGGTAGGTTAATACCGCACCTACAATGCCTTGGGCCGCAAATAATTCGGCAAAAGGTTGGCCTTCGTGGGGAGCCAGGTTGCGGTAACCGCCGCCGGGGCACACTACAATAGCCGCTCGCTTTTGCGCCGAGGTACCTTCGGGAATATATAGTTCTAAACGGGGGCGGCCAAATTTTTCGTGTACCTGGTTGTTCGGCGATTTATCGGGCCAGAGGTTAATGGTTTTGCGCACAAAATTAAGATTGTTAAGTTCTTTTTCGGGAGTGGTGGCCGTAGCAGGTAAAGATGCCAGCCCCAAAGCACCAACCAGGAGCGAACTATCTTTTAAAAACTGCCGACGATTAGGAGAAGCCATAGTTACTATTTTAGGTTTATGGTAGATAATCTGTTGCGGCTTAAATTACCTAATTTTACCTAAAACAAATAAGTTTAATCTTTAATTTCTGGCGGGTAAAGCTCTTTTTTATTCAGCCAATATTAAGGAGTATCTAAATGTATTTGATTGCCGGTTTTGTATAACCAGTTTCCAGGTCTTTATTTTGTCAATTAATTTAAACCTAAGTTGAGAAGAACCGGGTTTTCGGAAAAGTTTAAAGGAAGCCGGCGTTCGGCAATAATGCCGTATAATGATAAAGGTAAGTTTAAAGAGTTTTGCTAAAATGGGAGAATTGTTTTTTTTAGAAAGCTGGTTTGTTAAAAGGTTAACAATAAAGGTTTTACTTTAAGAAGTTACCAGCCCCATCGAACTTTTTACCGGCTAGCCCGTCTATTATGCTAAATTCCGGCAGCAAGAGCAGCTAACAAACAGCCGGCGTAATATTTAAAAAATATTGGTAAAGTTTAGTCCCGGTTTTAGATTTTTGCGCAAGAGGCAGAATTAAACCAGTTAATCATTGATTTAAATATTCCGGAATAATCAATCTAAATACAAATAAATAAGAGAGTTAAAAATGAAGTACAATCAATTAGGCGATAGTAATATTAAAGTGTCGGCGATTACGTTTGGGGCCTGGGCTATTGGTGGCTGGATGTGGGGTGGTGCCGACCGGCAAGATGCGCTGGCCGCTATTCAGAAAGCAGTAGATTTAGGTATTACTACCATTGATACGGCTCCCATTTATGGGTTTGGTTTAAGCGAAGAGCTGGTAGGAGAGGCCTTGGCTGGCAAGCGCCAGCAAACCCAGATTTTAACCAAATACGGTATGCGCTGGGATAATAATGAGGGTAATTTGGCTTTTATGTCGAAAGATAATAACGGCCAAGATATTCCGATTCATAAATTTGCCGGTAAAAAAAGTGTAATCCAGGAGTGTGAAAACAGCCTCCGGCGCTTGCGTACCGATTATATAGATTTATACCAGATTCATTGGGCCGACGTAACAACCCCCATTGACGAAACCATGGAAGCGGTGGCGCAATTAATACAAGAAGGTAAAGTATTGGCCGCCGGGGTTTGTAATTATACCGCTGAGCAAATGGCTACTGCGGAGCGTACGGTAAAACTGGCCACCAACCAGGTGCCTTACAGCATGGTAGAGCGCGACATAGAAAACGATGTTACGCCTTATTGCCTGGAACACGGCAAAGGCATATTGGCGTACAGCCCGCTGCAAAGAGGTTTATTAACCGGCAAAATTACGAACGATTACCAGTTTGAAGAAGGCGATCATCGGCCGGGCACCAAACACTTTAAACAGCCTAACCGCGAACGAATAAATAATTTTCTGGACCAGATTAAACCTATTGCCGAAGGGTACGGCGCTACTTTGGGGCAGTTAGTTATAAACTGGACCATACAGCAACCAGCCGTAGTTTCGGCTTTGGTAGGAGCCCGTAATCCGGCACAAGTAGCCGAAAACGCCAAAGCCCTGGATTTTATGCTTACCCCCGAAGAGATAACCCAAATAAATAATTTGCTGGATAAACTAGAAATAGTGGGTTAGGCATTTGGTGCTAAATATTTAAAAGCTTTGTGTTACAATATAAAAAGCCGCCGGATATTAAATCCGGCGGCTTTTTATAATTATTTTTTATCTACGCCAACTACTTAGTCGCAATGGCCCGGACCGGTAATGCCGTTGTTATAAGCATCCAGAATACCGGCTAATTGGGTAAACTGGTCTTTCAAAGATTTACTGGCAGCAACTTGTGCGGGCGTATTGTTCATAAATAAACTGGTTGCCGTGTTATAAGCCGTCATTACAGCACTTGGAGCCGTAGCACCCGCGGCCAGGTTAAGCTTGGTGGCCACGTATTGGTGGGCTAAAGTATAGTAAGCATTGCCGCGTGGCTGTACTCCCAAAATAGAGTAGTAAGTTTCTCCGCTTGAGAAGAAATTAGTAGTTTCTATACCGGCCCACGCATCATCATAGTGTTTAGAATCTGAAGCGTGATTTTTCCAGTAGCCCTGGGTACGGGTACAACCGGTTTCGGGCACTTCCCGCGTAAACATAATATCATCAATAGCGCCGGAACCATTGGGTACATTGGGAGGTGTAGCCCCTTGGCCCTGGATTATTTCCATCCAAACCACGCCGGCCGTATTATTTAAATCTATTACTTGTGAGGTGCCATCGCCGGCATCGCCCATACCCGGAACTACTTTCTCATACAACAAATTAGACTGATCGGATGAACCATATAGTCTTATAATAATGCCTTCTTCATTATCCAGGTAAGTTAAGCTATTTAAAGTAACCGTGCCCATCGAAGAGAAGTTAACCGACATAACCCCACCCCAGGCATAGTCATCGGGTACCTGGTAGTTACTGTTATGGTTAATAATTAAAGCATTACCGGAGTTGGCGGCGGCAGCTAAATCACTGTCATCGCTCGGCGAAATAGGGTCGCTACTGGTATTAAATAAATTGGCCCGGTTATCTGTAGAATATTGGCCGGGGTTGGTTGCAGAGTAATTGCCGGCCCCACTATAAAATCTTTGGCGGGCGTCTACAGTAACAAGTGCGCCTTCCTGGCTGGTAACGGTCGTAACAAAGCCAGAGCCATCTCGGGTTGCACCATTATCAAAAGTAATTTTATCCGCTATCATTGCGTCATGAGAACTGCTGATTTTTGCCAATTCGGCCGCACCTTGCTCATCGGGATTACAGGCAAACAGGAAAGAAGCCATAGTGGCTACTAAACAAGATTGGAATAGAGTTTTTTTCATGGTGATTTAAAGAATAAAAGGTTGAAAAATTTATAAAGCGCAATAGCTTACAGGTCAAAAAAAATTACCTGTAACGTGGGGTAATAATTCTAATAGAAAAAACGGGTCTAAAGTTTTACCGTTGAATTGTAGTGCAATTGTAAATTATAAAAATTATAATTACAAGCATTCTTACGATTATTTTAGTAATAATGTTCAAGAATAAATCAAAATAATTATAAATAAAATTTTTGAAATAATACCTTTTAGAATGGCTGGAGAATTCCTGTTTACAATAAGTACGTTGCTTTAAAAAATGCTTCAGTCTTATAATAAAGTAAAATATACTTAATTTTTAACAACCTTGGTTTTTGTTAATGTAGCTTATAAGATTGAACAAATAGTTGCTCATAAATTTTAATAAAATATTTGTCTTATTTAATAAAGTGAAATAGTAATATTTGGTATTAGAAAAATTATTAATCGTCTGGTTTGCTAATGTGCTTTACTTATAGCTAAATTTATAGAATTTAGAATTAAAAGTTTTCTGAATTCCTTTATACCAATTGCGTGGTTTTGGAAATAGGTGGCGGGGCTTTAAGAATAAATTTAGGAATTATAAGTGGAAAGTATTCAAAATTCTGAATTATCGGATTTGCCAGATGCGCTTAAACCTAACAGCGGTTTACCGGAAGTAAATACTTTGCTCACCCCCAAAGCCACTGTTACCGACAAAGAATTATTTATCAGGCAGGCCTTTACCTCCGACCCCCAATTAGGCTGCGAATTGCTGTTCCGGCATTACTACCAGGCTCTTTGCAGCCATGCCGTCCGGTTGCTTTATTCCAAAGCTATTGCCGAAGATTTAGTTTCCGAAGTTTTTTACCAGTTTTACCAAAAAGGTACGTACCTGCACATAACTACCTCTTACCGGGCTTACCTATATAAAGCCGTCCGAACGCGTGCTATTAATTATTTGCGCTGGGAAACCAAACGTACGAGCACATTAGATAATCTCTCAGATATTTTAGAAGCGGCAGGTCCGGACCCGGATGCCCTGGCCCAATACGAAGAACTTTACCACCAGGTAGAAAATGCCCTGAATGCTTTACCCGCCAAACGCCGGCGCATTTATTTAATGCATCGCTTCGAAAACAAAAAATACGCCGAAATAGCTGAGGAACTGCACCTGTCGGCGCGTACGGTTGAGGTGCAAATTCGGAAAGCCAGCCATTTTTTACGCGATTTACTGAGCCGGTATTGGATGCTCCTGATTTGCGTAGCTTACGCCTTTGGTATGCATTAAATATTGTTGGCAGAAGTTTATATCGGCTATACCAATTTAACTTTATCCTAATTCTTCTATCTTTTCTAACTTACCCGCAGCGGAACAACTTGGCCGCACCCCCAGGCTATTAGCACGGAAAATATTAGCTTTTAAAAATAAATAAAAAAATATTCGCTTTTGGGTAAGGGTTTTTTCTCACCTACTTGTCTTATCATCAGAAACACCCTAAAGGATTTCGGGCTTATGTCTTTAAATACTTCCATAACCAAAGAACTGCTGTTTGCCTACTTCTCCGACCAGGTTTCGGCGCTGCAAAAGCAAATGATTTTGCAATGGCTGGAAGAACCGGGCAACGAAGAGTTTTTTTTTATGTGCCTGCACGAGTGGGAAATTAAAAATCTGCAGTATGCGGCCAATACCAACCAGGCCATTGGGCATTTTGATGAAAAACTCCGGCAAGCGCCCGACCTTGTTGCCAGCAACTATGCGGTTAACTATAATACGTACCAGGCGCCGTCGGTTAACTGGTATAAATGGCTGGTAGCGGCTTCCGTGATTTTGGTTTTGGGTTTTGGCAGTTGGTTTTGGCGCGATACTATTTTATACAAAAGTTACAGCACCGGCTATGGGCAAACGAGCCAGATTCATTTAAGCGATGGCAGTAAAGTGGCCTTAAATGCCAACTCGGTGTTACGGGTACCACGTTTTGGTTTTGGTAGTGCCAGCCGCCAGCTATTTTTAAAAGGCGAAGCTAATTTTTCGGTGGTGCACCAGGTTAATCATCAAAAGTTTACGGTATTAACCGATTCGGTGTTTAAAGTAGAGGTATTGGGTACTGAGTTTACGGTGTTTGCCCGGCCCCGGCAAACCAAGGTTGTGTTGTACAAAGGCAAAGTAAAAGTTTTATACGGTCAGCTGGAAAAGGCTCCTGTAACCATGGCACCCGGCGATTTAATAACCGTTGATAAAAAACAGAAGAAACTGCAACGTAAAAAAGTATCGCACCCCGAAAATTTTGCAGCCTGGCAGCAAAACCGTTTTGTTTTTGATAATACCTCTTTAACCGAAATAAAATCGATACTGGAAGAAAACTATGGCTTGCGCGTAGCGCTTAACGGCGAGAACTTAGCCCATAAAACCATTTCGGGTTCGTTTAAAGCCAAAACGGCCAGCGAACTGTTGCAGGCAATTTCTGAAGTACTGGAAATAAATGTAATCCGGGAGAATGAACAGGTAACCTTAACGGATTACCATTAAATAAATATAATCCACCCAAATATAAAACCATGCAAAACAAAAGACTTATTACCCTTAGCCCATAACCGCTTACCCCCGCTGCAGTTGTAAATATTACAGCTAGCCTCCAGGCATATCTTTAAATATTTATAAAGTATTTAGCTTTTGTAGTTGCGGCATTTTTGCGGCCTGGAAATGTATTGTGCTTTTTTTAAGAGCCAGATTAAGTTAAAACTTAGCTGACTGGTTCTAATCCGTTTAACTTTTTAGCCCCATTAAAAATGAAGAAAAACGTATACAAATTGG
Organism: Adhaeribacter sp.; assembly: GCF_057359045.1. Classification (NCBI taxonomy): domain Bacteria; kingdom Pseudomonadati; phylum Bacteroidota; class Cytophagia; order Cytophagales; family Hymenobacteraceae; genus Adhaeribacter; species Adhaeribacter sp. The sequence goes on along the minus strand of NZ_JBMQUD010000143.1, from coordinate 27,710 downwards.
GTTCCTGTGGTATGTTGCTGGCTTATCTGGCAACCTGGCAACCCCAAAGCCAGGCGCAGGCACTAGCTTATACTAAGCATGTGCAGCATGCCACCGGCGGCGCATCGGCTACGGTAACTACGGTTAAAGTAAAAGATGCCCTAAACGATCTCCGGCGCTATTATAAAGTAGATATTTTATTTTCGGACCAAATGGTTAAAGATTTGGATGTGCCCCAGAACCTGGTGGATTTAAGCCAAACTTTAGAGAAAAACCTGGAAGCCGTGTTAAAACCGGCCGGCCTGAAATTTAAAAAAGCAAAAGATGGTTCTTATTTAATTACGCGGTCGGTAATGCCAGCCAGAAAAGCCGAGGTGCCGTTGCGGTCGGTATTGGGATTTGCCACTACCCAAAGCCCAGCTAGTTTAATTGAACGGACAATAACCGGGCAGGTAACCTCTGATACCGGCGAACCCTTAATTGGGGTTACTGTGGTGCAAAAAGGTACTACCAATGGTGCTACTACTGATATTAGTGGAAAATATACTTTAACCGTACCAGATAATGGCGGTACCCTGGTTTTTTCGTTTATCGGGTTTGTAACCAAAGAAGTGGCCATTGGGAATGGCGCAACGCTTAATGTTTCTTTGGTGCCAGATGCCAAAGCCCTGGAAGAAGTAGTGGTAGTGGGTTACGGTACCCAACAAAAAAGCCTCGTAACTGGTGCAATTTCGTCGGTTAAAGCCGAAGAATTGGCTACGGTATCTTCTACCCGGGTAGAGCAGGCTTTGCAAGGCCGTACCGCTGGGGTTACTGTTTTGCCCGCTTCCGGTTCGCCGGGTGCCGGTATGCGTATCCGGATTAGGGGAACGGGTTCTAACCGCGGTTCTGAGCCTTTGTATATTGTAGATGGGGTACGGGCCGGCGGCATTGAGTACCTCGATCCTTCAGAAATTGCCTCGATTGAAGTACTGAAAGATGCTGCCTCAGCGGCTATTTACGGGGCCGAAGGAGCCAATGGGGTAGTTATTGTCAGTACCAAAACCGGCCGGTCCAATACTTCAGAAATCAGTTATAGTGCCCAGTATGGCCAGCAATCGGTAGGTAAATTAATGCCTATGATGAACCCCCAGCAGTACCAGCAATATTTAACCGCTGCCGGTAGCATTGGTGGGCCAACTGCGGCCGATGTAGAAGCGGCCGGAGGTGGTACCAATTGGTTCGACGAAATATTTAAAACTGCTCCGCAGCATCACCATTCTTTAACTTTTAGCGGCGGTACCGAAAACTCTACTTACCTGGTGGGCGGCAATATTTTTTCGCAGCAAGGCGTAGTGGGCGGCGATAAAAGCCGGTTTAACCGGTACACTTTGCGCTTAAACTCCGACCATAAAATAAAATCGTGGTTAAATATTGGCGAACGCTTGTCGTACTCGCATTTTAATCGCCGCAGTGTGGCCGAAAACGATGAATTTGGTGGTTTAATCAGCAGTGCCTTGTCGCTGGACCCGCTTACGCCCGTAATTTATACCGGTACTTTGCCAACTCACGCACAAACCGCCTTAACCGCCGGTCAGCCTTTAACCCGCGATGCCAACGGTAATTATTACGGCATCTCCAATTTTATCCGCGGTGAATACGGCAACCCTTTGGCCCGCATTCAGAACGCCCAGGGCGGCATCACGCAAAATAAAATAGTAGGTAATGTTTACGCTGATATTGAGCCGATTGCAGGCTTGAAATTTACTTCGCGCTTTGGCGTAGATGCAGCTTTCCAGCGCGAACATAACTGGACGCCCAGGTTCTGGTATTCCAGCGAAAGCCTGAATACGGTAGCCAATGGTTCTGATAGGCAAGACAATTGGTTTAACTGGCAATGGGAAAACTACGCTACTTACCAAAAACAAATCAGCGACCACAACTTTACCTTGTTATTGGGTACATCGGCAGTTAAACGGATGTGGAATTATATTAATGGATCCTATTCTGGTTTGTTTAGAGAAGAAGACCGTTTTTCTTATGCCGATGGTACACCCAACGATTTGGATAGAATTGGCAGCAACGCCAATGTAAGCACTTTGGCCTCTTATTATACCCGCTTATCTTACGATTATAAAGGCAAATATTTATTTAATGCTACCATTCGGCGCGATGGCTCTTCTTTATTTGCTTCCGATAAAGCCTGGGGTACTTTCCCGTCGGTATCGGCGGGTTGGGTAATCTCTAATGAAAATTTCTTCCCGCAAACGGCTATTAATCAAATGAAGTTACGGGCCAGCTGGGGTCAAAATGGTTCTTTGTCTAATGTAAGCATCGGCGAATGGGTGTCGGCGGTGTCGGTTACAGGGCGTTATCCCGATGCCAGTAATAATTATTTGGTAGGCGCGGCACCCACCACGCTGCCCAACCCCGATTTAACCTGGGAAACCAGCGAACAATTAGATTTTGGTATTGATTTGGGTTTACTGAGTAATCGCTTAACCTTTACCGCCGACTTTTTTAACAAAAAAACAAAAGATTTGCTTACTCCGGGCGTAGCACCGGGCTTTGTGGGCGCTTCTTTACCGGTTGTGAATGGCGGTGATGTGCGGAATCGCGGCTGGGAATTTGAACTGGCTTACCGCAACAATGCCGAAAACCCTTTTCAGTACGAGATATCGGGTAATGTTACCATGCTTAAAAACGAAGTGACGTATTTAAACCCGAACGTAAACGAGATTAGTGGTGCCGGCGTGGGTACCGGCTGGACAGCTTCTGTCTTTAAACAAGGTTTCCCTATCTGGTATTTCCGCGGCTATAAAACCGATGGTATTTTCCAGAACCAGGGCCAGATAGACGAATATTTAACCTCAACGGGTATTACCGGTTATAAGCCCAAGCCCGGCGAGCCGGTTGTTTTAGATACCAACGGCGACAAACAAATATCGCCCGCCGACCAAACCTTTATTGGTAGCCCGCATCCTAAAATGGTTTTTGGTACCCGGGTAAACCTGGCTTACAAAGGTTTCGATTTACTAGCCTTTATTCAGGGGCAGTTTGGTAACGAAATATTAATGGGCTTTAGCCGCACCGACCGGCCGACCGCAAATAAGCCGGCCTTCTTTTACGAAGACCGCTGGACCGGCGAAGGCAGTACCAATAGCTGGTTTGCCCCCAATACTTCCAGTGTTTATATGTATAACAGCGACCTGATGGTATTTAGCGGTTCTTACGCCCGGATACGGCAATTACAATTAGGCTATACTTTCCCCAATGCACTTACCAGCCGGGTTAAAATGCGCAATGCCCGGTTTTACGTGTCGTTAGATAACTTCTTCACCTTTACCAAATATCCGGGTCTGGACCCGGAGGCCGGTAGCAACAATGCCAACAGTTTAGGTATAGACCGGGGCACTTACCCGGTACCCCGCTTATTCATGACTGGCCTTTCCGTTAATTTTTAATTTGTAAAAGAAGCAATTATGAAAAATATATCTTTTAAAAGTGCGGCTTTGGGTCTGGCAATATTATTTACCACCGCTGGTTGTAAAGATTTTCTGGACCAGGAAATACCGGGTAAATTATCGGATACAGAATTTTATAATACCGATGCCGATGCTTTACAAGCCACCACGGCCGTTTACGATATGATGCAGGCCCATTACAACACCGCTTGGAGCAGCATTTATATGGTAAAACTTATGCCTTCCGACGAGAGCAATGCCGCCGGCAGTGGCCCCGGCGACCAACCCGGCTACCAAACCCTCGATGATTTTAGCTTTGATGCCGAAAATGATATGGTACGTTGGGCCTGGCGCATCTCGTACAACGCAATTTACCGCGCGAACAAAGTTATAAACAATGTGCAACCCGAAAACGATTTACGCAAAAGGCTGATTGCCGAAGCCAAAGTACTGCGGGCTTACAATTATTTTGAGCTGGTAACCCTTTGGGGCGATGTGCCTTTGGTATTAGGCGATATTTCGGCGAGCCAATGGTCTAGCACGCCCCGTACTGGCAAAGCCCAGATTTACGAACTTATTCAGAAAGATTTGCAGGAAGCTATCCCGGATTTACCTTTAAAAAGTGCCTACACCGGTGGCGACCGGTTCCGGGTTTCTAAAGGCACGGCGCAAGCGTTGTTAGGCAAAGCGTTTTTATACCAGCAAAAATGGCCCGAAGCCGTGCTACAGTTTGAAGCGGTTATTTCTTCGGGACAGTATAGCCTGGAGTCGTCGGTAGGCAAGGTGTTTTCTAAATCCGGGGAATTTGGCCGGGAGTCGTTGTTCGAGATTTCGTATACCAACACCGAAAATTATGACTGGGGAAATTTCCCCTGGGGTGCGCAGCCCGAAAGTAATATTCACATTCAGTTAATGGGGCCCCGGAGCGATTTTTATACCAAAGCACCCAACGATTCGCTTATTGGTGGTTGGGGCTTTAACTCGCCCAAAGCTAAACTTTACCAGGCCTACGTAGCCGCCGGCGACGTAGAAAGAAGAAGTGCCACGGTTATGTCGGAAGCGGAGCTAATAGCCAGCGGCGGCAAATGGACGGCCCCCAATGCTTACGATTACGAAGGCTATTTCCAACGTAAATACGGCACCTATAGCATGCAAACCGGTAATCCGGTATCAGAATTGAACTATGGCACTAACTGGCGGCTTATACGGTATGCCGATGTGCTGTTAATGGCCGCCGAAGCGCATTATCGGGCCGGACTTGATGGTAAAGCGCGGGAATATTTAAATGCTGTGCGGGTTCGCTCTAAATTAGCTCCCATAAACCCAACGGGCGAGGCGCTGTTTGCTGCTATTGTAAGAGAACGGCAATTAGAATTAGCTTTTGAAGGTTTCCGGTACCAGGATTTAATTCGGTGGGGGTTAGCCGCTCAGGAATTAGGGCCGCTGGGTTTCCGGGCAGATCGCCACATGTTGCTGCCCGTGCCGGGCGAAGATGTCCGGACCGCCGGTTTACCGCAGAACCCCAATTATTAGTGTGTTTTTTTAATAGCAGTAAAAAGGCTACCTCCATAAGGTAGCCTTTTTATTTTTGTATAAGTACCCGGTAATAACGAAAATATATTTTTGAATAAACCTGGTTTCTTAAATCATGAACCTGTGAATAAATGATTACAACAGGTAAAAGGTGCATTAGAGAAATTGTAGTAGCTGAATATTTAAAGCCGAAATAATTCTTATTTATAAGTTAAAATATATTACTTACAAGAATATGTTGGCAGCTTTTCCTACTTTAAAAACCGACCGCCTGATACTGCGGCAAATAACTCCGGCTGACCAGATGCACGTGTATTTGGGGCTATCTAACCGGCAGGTAATAAAATATTACGGAGTAGAATACCATCGCTACAACGATACCGCCGAGCAAATTGAGTGGTACCAGGAGCTTTACAAAACCCAGTCCGGGTTATGGTGGGCCCTCAGTACACCCACCGATGCGGCTTTAATGGGTACCTGTGGCATTTATAATTGGCAGGCGCAGCACCGAAAAGCCGAAATAGGTTTTTGGTTATTGCCGGAATATTGGCAAAAAGGCTTTATGGCTGAGGCTTTACGGGTAATAATTGATTATTTATTTACGCAATTAAACCTGCACCGCCTCGAGGCTTACGTCGAAACGCCTAATTTGGCCTCGGCGAATCTACTGCAACGTTTAGGCTTTGCGCCGGAAGGAACGTTGAAAGACTGCGAAATCAAAAAAGGCAATTTTATCAGTTTACATATTTTTGCCCGCTTAAACAAATAAATTCCGGCAATCTGCTCTTAGAACCGATTAAGCATTTGGAGCACACTTTTCATGTAAGTAGCCCCAATGGGAATATATTTATCGCCAATAATAATGCTGTTATCTTCTATAGAGCCTATTTTATCCAGGTTAACAATAAACGAGCGGTGCACCCGGATAAATTTATTGGCCGGAAATTTACTCTCAATCGACTTCATGGTAGAGTAAACAATGGTCTTTTTATCTTTGGCAACAATGTGTACATAATCGCCGAGGGCTTCAATGTAATATATATCGGCAAACGGAATTTTAACGAGCTTTTGCTCTACTTTTACAAAGGTAAAATCAGTAGAATTGTTCTGGTTTTGTTGTTTTACTTTGTCGAGGGCGCGCTGGGCGGCAATCAGGAACCGAGGATAGGTAACGGGTTTTACCAGATAATCTATTACGTTTTGTTCAAAGGCTTCCACGGCGTAGTCGCGGCTGGCGCTGGCCATAATTACCATGGCCTCTTTATTTAAGGTAGACAGCAGATCTAAACCCGACATCTCCGGCATTTCTACGTCCAGCAGCAATAAATCTACGGGTTGCGACCGCAGGAGTTTAGACGCCTCGAGGCTGCTGTTACATACCGAAACCAACTCCAGAAAATCTGTGTTTTGTACAAACTTCTCTAATACTTTAGCCGAAAAAGGATCGTCATCAATTATCATGGTTTTAATGCTGATGCTTTCGGTGTTGGTGATTATTGACATATTGAAGCTGGTTAATGGGTGGGGGTTAATTTAGTTGCAGGAAATTATTCTAATATTCTGACAATGTTAGCTAATAACTTTAAAAGTAATAAAATTTAATAAATACAATTTAAAACAGGGCTAAAATTACAAAAAATATTCTCTTACCCAATAAGGTGGTACTAATTAATGTACTCCCTCATTAGGTAGTTCAGTTTTTTACTTAACCTGTAGTAAAAGTGGTGGTTGCTACAACTCCAGCTTTTAACTGTTTTGCCTTACGATTGTTTAATGGTTGGGTTATATTAAGAAAAGTTTAATAAAAGTTAGTTAGGCCTGGTCAGCACAAAGCTTCTTGTATAAAGGCCGGGACTGGTTTATGGGGTAAAAGCATTATACAACTTAATAAATAAATTTACATTGTTACACCTCTCCTGAAGGCAAACAATGCCATTCAGGTTTGTCTTGGCCAGGCCTGAATGGCAAAATTATCTGCTTCTCTTCTTGAGAAGTACTTGTAAAGAATTATCTACCGTTCGTATAAATCCTGAATATCGGCGTGGGCCAGTTCTACCAGAAACCCAGCTATTTTTTGACAAGTAGCTTCTAAATAAATGCGTCCTTTTTCGGCAGTGGCCTGGGCCGGATTGCCTACGCCGGTATCGTTGGTAGCTTTGCTCCATTCGCGCTGGGTCCAAACCCAACCTTCCCGTAAGCCTTTTAGTTTAAATTTATTCAATTTGCCATCGCCGGCCTCGGTTAAAGGCAAGACCAGGTGCGGCGCAATGTGCATCATGGCACTGGTTTCCATTTCGCCGGCGTGGTCGCCGGGTTCAGCAAAATATTTGTTCCAATCTACGGCCCGGAACCAGTGCATGGTACACAAAAACATTTGGGGGTATAACAACTGTACTTCGCGTATCATTTGTTTAAAATCATTACCGCCGTGGCCGTTCAGAATTACCAGTTTATAAATACCCTGTCCGGCCAAGGCTTGGGCAACATCTTTCAGCACGGCTAATTGGGTGCTCGGGTGCATGTTTATATCCAGGGTAATATCCATTTGGCCGGTGTTTACCCCAAACGGAATAGTAGGCAGGGTAATTACTTTAGCGCCTTGTTCCCAGGCCAATCTCGCCGATTCGGCGGCTACGTAATCACATTGAGCCACATCGGTATTGTAAGGCAAGTGGTAATTGTGGGCTTCGGTAGCTCCCCAGGGCAAAATAGCTACCTGGTATGGGGTTGCTTTAACGTTTTTCCAGTTGGTTTCGGCCAGAATATAAGGGCGGGGTGCATGCATAAACATTCAATTAAAAGCGATTTAGGCGCTTTGTGGGTTTAAGTTAGTAAGTAGCAAGGTAAACGTTTAAAGAATACGGTACCAGCGTTTTTTAAAGAGTTAATCAAACTTTTTAGGGTACAACTGCCTGTTCTGGTCGGAAATATTATGTTAGGTTGGGTTAGCAGTTATATTCTCAAAAAAAATCTATCCAAAACAACTTTTCTTCTGCTCTACAAAAAACAAAATCCATGTAAAGTTTTTAGTAAGTTTAAAAAATGTTTAGTGCGTTGGTTTAAATAAACAATGCGGTTACAGATTAGATATATCCGGAAAGCTGCTTTCTTTTTTCGGTTTTTTATAGAACTTTAGCCTAAACTTTGCTATTGCCTAACCTCTATTATTAATACCTTGAAAAAATTAGCCTTTTACACCGTTTTTATCTTTTTAGCGGCTTGTACTGTTCAGAAATCCACCGGTAATTTAAAGTGGGAGCAATTATTTAACGGCAAAAACCTGGATGGCTGGACCGTTAAAATTAAAGGTCATGATCTGAATGATAATTATGGAAATACTTTCCGGATGGAAAATGGCAATATGGTGGTGCGCTACGACCAATACACCAATTTTAACCGGCAATACGGGCATATTTTTTACAAGAAACCTTACGGATATTATTTATTGGGGGTAGAATATCGGTTTACCGGCAACCAGGCACCCGGCGGTGAGGGTTGGGCTTTCCGGAACAGCGGCGCCATGTTGCATGGCCAGGACCCGGCCACCATGACCAAAGACCAGGATTTTCCGAACTCCATTGAGGTGCAGTTTTTGGGCGGCAATGGCTCTGGTACCCGGCCAACGGCTAATTGCTGTACGCCCGGCACCGATATAGTAATGAATAATAAATTGGTAAAAGTGCACTGCACCAATTCTAAATCGCAAACCTACCACGGCGACCAGTGGGTGCGGGTAGAAGTACTGGTGCTGGGCGATTCTGTAATAGCCCACTATGTAAACGGTGAGCCAGTAATGCGTTACGAAAGGCCCCAATTAGACCCGGAGAAAGGTGCCCAGGAAGGCAAACTGATTACGTCCGGCACTATTTCTTTACAATCTGAGAGCCACCCGGTTGATTTTAGGAAAGTAGAAATTATTGATCTCGAAAAATATGCAAATAACCCCAAAAAGCTGGCCCAGGTAGTAGAAACCTTAATGGCCGAAAAGCGGGTAGCAGCCCAGTAAATTATTTAAACAATTTATTCAGATTTAAAATATTGGTCGGGTAATAAATAGTTAATGAGCATCCGGCTCTTGCCTATTTATATCCGGCACCTGATTAAACTAGGGTGTCATTTTCTTTCGGGAAGTATCAACCAGAAAAAAGAACCGGAATAGTTGTTATCAATAAGCAGCGTGTAATCCTTTAGCTAAGTGCCCTTTGCTAAACTGTGCCTTGCATTGGTCGATAATATTCTGCCAAACTCAACAAAAAACAACATCCAGAACGGCAGCATTATATCTCCTTTTTTTCGGCTAATGGTTAAGCGCCTTATATTTCCGACTATGCACTACTGGTTTTAGCAAATAATGCCGCCACTTGTGTTACCACAATAAAATATTAGTTTACCCGCAAACAAGCCGTAAATAATTAATTTTTGCCAGATTTTTAAAGTAGATTAATCTTTAAATTGCAAAAATTTAACTAAATTAGTTATAAGTAAAATAGTGTGTTTTTTAATGAAATACTCAACGGCACCTAAACAGACAGGCTGCTTGCCGGCACTTTAAAAAATTACCCTTATCGACTAAATATTTACTGCCCACCGCTTTTAATAATTAAAATGAAAAAAAAGATTCCTCATTTACTACAGAAAAATAAAAAACTCTTATACGTTTCTACGCTTTTGCCCGCCCTGTTCTTATCCGGTTTTCAGGACAACCCCATCGATAAAAGCATTAAACGGTTAAAACCCGACGAAGCCGTACAGATGGCGCAGGCCGTAGAAGCGCTGGTTAAACCCGAATTGGCTCCTGGCCTTAATTTACGCTTGTGGGGGGTAGATTCTTTGGTAGCCGACCCTATTGCTATTAATGTTGATAACCAGGGTCGCTTATTTTTTACCCGTACCAACCGGCAAAAAAGTTCGGAGTTTGATATTCGGGGCCACCAGGATTGGGAAATTGAATCTATTCGGTTGCAAAGTGTAGAAGACCGGCGGGAGTTTTTACGCCGCGTATTAGCTCCGGGCAACAGTGACAAAAATACCTGGCTGGCCGACCTGAACAAAGACGGCTCCCGCGATTGGCGTGATTTAACAGTGCAAAATGAAAACGTGTACCGCGTAGAAGATACCAACGGCGATGGCGTAGCTGATATGCGGCAGTTGGTGGTAGACGATTTTCACGAAGAAGTAACGGATGTAGCCCACGGCGTAATGGCCTACGGCAATGATTTATACGTGACTGTAGCTCCTGATTTGTGGCGCTTGCAAGATAAAAACGGCGACGGCATTATGGACGAGAAAACTTCCGTAGCGCATGGCTTTGGGGTACACGTTGGGTTTAGCGGCCACGGCTTATCTGGTATAGAAATGGGGCCCGACGGCAAAATTTACTGGCAAATTGGCGATATTGGGTATAGTGGACAAGATAAAACCGGTAAAAAATGGGCGCACCCCAACAGTGGCGTAATTGTGCGGGCCAACCCCGATGGCAGCGACTTTGAAGTATTTGCTTACGGTAACCGCAATACCCACGAATTTGTGTTTGATGAGTACGGCAACCTGATTAGCCACGATAACGATGGCGACCACCCCGGCGAAAAAGAACGCTTGGTTTACATTGTAAACGGCTCCGATACGGGCTGGCGCACCAACTGGCAGTTTGGTAAATACCGCGACCCTGACAATAATACCTACAAAGTCTGGATGGATGAAAAAATGTATTTGCCCCGCTTTGAAGGTCAGGCCGCTTACATTACGCCCACCATTGCCAACTACGTGAGCGGACCAGCCGGTATGTTGTATAACCCCGGTACAGCTTTGAGCCCGAAATATAAAAATACTTTTTTTGTGGGTGAATTTGTGGGGAATGCCGCCCGTTCGGGTATTCATGCCTTTAAATTAAAACCCAAAGGCGCATCTTTTGAGTTGGGCGAAAGCAAAAAAATATTAGGTAATATTCTGGCTACCGGTATCGATTTTGGTCCGGATGGTGCCATGTACGTAGCCGACTGGATTAACGGCTGGAACACCAAAAACCAGGGCCGCATCTGGAAACTCGACGATGCCGAAGGCGCAGATTGGGCCGACCGGAAATTAACCAAAACCTTACTGGCCGCCGATTTTACCAAACGCAACGAGAAAAGCTTAGGCGATTTGCTCAAGAATCCGGATTATCGGGTACGGCAAAAAGCCCAGTTCGAGTTAGCTAAGCGCGGAACTAAAGGGGCCTCGGTTTTAGAGAAAAGCATTAAACAAACCGGTAACCAATTGGCCCGCGTGCACGGCGTCTGGGGTATTAGCCAGATGGCGCGCCAGGATAAAAAATACGCCAAAGTGCTGATGCCGTTGCTGAAAGACAAAGACCCCGAAATTCGGGCGCAGGCCGCTAAATGGATGGGCGATATTCGTTACCAAGAGGCCGGCGCAGCTTTAATTCCAATCTTAAAAGACGACTACAGCCGGGCCCGTTTCTTCGCGGCCGAAGCGTTGGGCCGGATAGAATATGAACCCGCCATTGCCCCTATTATTCAGATGTTGGAAGCTAACAACGATGAAGATGCCTTTTTGCGCCACGCCGGTAGTTTGGCTTTGGCCCGCATTAACAAAGCCGAGCCCGTTGTAGCTTTAGCCAAACATCAAAATAAAGGTTTGCGCATTGCGGCGGTAGTAGCCTTGCGGCGGATGAGCCACCCGGGCGTAGCTAATTTCTTAACCGACCAGGACGAGTTTGTAGTAACCGAAGCCGCCCGCGCCATTAACGACGACTTATCTATTCCGGCGGCTTTGCCGGCTTTGGGTAACGTACTCACGAAAACCCGCTTTACGAATGAGCCTTTAATCCGGCGGGCCATTAATGCCAATTTACGGGTTGGTACCCCGGAGGCGATGCAAAACTTACTGACTTATGCGCAGAAAGAAGGTGCGCCGGTAGCCATGCGGGCCGAAGCCGTAGCCGCCCTGAGTACCTGGGCGAAGCCATCGGTATTAGACCGGGTAGATGGTCGTTACCGCGGCGAAGTTACCCGCGATCCGGTTCAGGTAAAAACTAAAGCAACGGCTCCTTTTATGCAATTGCTCAGCCACCAAGAGCTGCCTTTGCGCATGAGTGCGGTTAAAGCCATTGGTAAACTTCAACTAACCCAGGCTGCGCCGCAATTATTTACCCGGTTAAAAAGTGATGCTAAACCCGAAATGCGGGTAGAAGCTTTACGGTCTTTAGCGGCTATGGAAGATAAACAAATTGGTAAAGCCATTGAATTAGCTCTTGCCGACCAGGAAAAGAGCGTTCGGGTAGCTGGGTTAGATTTATTGGGCAAAACCGATATTGCCAAAGACCAAATGGTAAGCCTGTTAGCAGATGTAATTAATACCCGCACTACCGAAGAAAAACAAGCCGCTTTGAAAACCTTAGGCAAATTGCCGGTTAAAAACAGCCAGAAAACATTCGATGCGTTGTTAGCCAAAATGGCCAATGGTACGCTGGCGCCCGAAATATACCTGGAGCTGGAAGAAGCTATTGCCAGTACCGGTTCGGCACCATTAATCGCCCGGCACAAAGAAATAAATTCTAAATTATCGCCCGAAGCCATGACAGCAGCGCTTAAAGGTAGTTTAACGGGTGGTCAGGTTAGTTTGGGTCGGAATATTTTCTTCAACCACCAAACCGCCCAATGTATCCGGTGCCACTCTTACGACGACTTAGGCGGGAACGCTGGCCCCAGGTTAAATGGTGTAGCCAACCGGTTATCCAAAGAGCAGCTGCTGGAGGCCGTAATTAACCCTAGTGCCCGTTTAGCACCTGGTTTTGGCTCTGTTACTTTAGCCCTGAAAAACGGCAAAACCGTGAGCGGTATTTTGCAAGGTGAAAATGAAACCGAGATAACCGTAAAAGTAGGCGACCAGGAAACGGCTGTCCGGAAAGACCAGGTAGCCAAACGCACCAATGCTCCTTCTAGTATGCCCAACATGCAATACCTGTTAACCCAGCGCGAAATTCGCGATGTAGTGAGCTTCCTGGCAACACTAAAAGAAGAACATTAATCTGAGTGATTTTTTAATCCGGCGCCAGAATTGATTATTTTTTTATCAGTTCCGGTGCCGGATTTTTCTTTGCCCGATTCTTTTATGCTTATTTTATTGGGCGTTAAAATAGAAATATATTTAGTTAAATATAAGGTTGGAAACTGCGTTTATAATGGATTGATGTTTATTTAAATTAGTTTATATATATAGCTGTTTGGTAGTTAATTATTTCAAAAGGGCTTAATTTATAATAGGGTAAGTCTTAGAGGAAAAACGCTTATAATCCTAGTTTCGAGTTTTGTTGTTAAATATTAATTATAAGTATGAAGAATCAGTACAATATAATAATTGGGTTAGCCTTACTCGCTTCTATTGCAGCCTGCTACGGATTTAAAAAACACAAATACTTTTCTATTAAAATAGGAGAAGAGTTAAAGATTGAACGCTATACTAACTATAAAGAAAATGATAATTATAATTATTTAATCAGGGAAGAATCTTCTCTTAATTATGAGGCCGGTTTAACCGCCGGCATTGTAACTTTAGGCATATGCTTTCTTTATATCGGGCTATTGGGGAAAAGCAAAATTTAATAAATTCCTATTTTGCTTCAATGTAAATTAAAGATGCCAAAAGCTCCTTTTTTCTATTATTCTTACTATTTCATGAAAAACGTTCAAAGCTTCTTCTTTCTCTTATTGCTACTTTTCTCTTCCTGCTTTGCCCTTGCCCAAAATTCACCGGCCCCCTTAAAGCTGATTGATTTTGTACTAACGCCGGACGCCAAAGACTGGCAGTATGCGGTGGGTAAACCGGCTACCGTTGAGGTGCGGTTGCTGCGGTTTGGCGTACCGCTGGAAAACGTAACTGTAAATTATGAAATAGGTCCGGAAATGCTGCCGGCCGATAAAAAAGGAACGTTAACTTTTAAAAACGGAGTAGGTAAGATTGAAATGGGCACCAGTAAAGCACCTGGCTTCCGGCAGTTAGTTGTAAAAACCGATTATCAGGGCCTGAGCTACAGCAACCAGATAAAAGTAGCGTACGCACCCGAAAAAATTATTCCCACCGTCATGTTACCCACTGATTTTAACCAATTCTGGGAACAGGCCAAAGCCGAGGCCGCTAAAATACCTATGGATGCCCGCCTAACGCTATTGCCCGAGCATTCTACACCTACCGTAGAAGTGTACCTGGTAAATCTGCAGAACTACAGAAAAGGACAGCGCTTATTTGGGTACCTGGCCAAACCCAAAGCGCCCGGCAAATACCCGGTTTTGTTCTCGCCACCCGGCGCGGGGGTTAAGCCCATGAGCCCCAGCACCGCTTACGCCGACCAGGGGTTTATCAGCTTTAGCATAGAAATTCACGGCATATCGCCTTTGCTCGATAATCAAACGTATGCCAACATTAGTAATGCTTTTGGGGATTACTGGTTAACCAAGCTCGACGACCGCGATAATTATTACTACAAAAGCGTATACCTGGGCTGTGTGCGGTCGATTGATTTTTTGTGCAGCTTACCGGAATTTGATGGCAGGAATGTAGTAGTTACGGGTGGTAGCCAGGGTGGGGCTTTGGCTATTGTTACGGCGGCTTTAGATAAACGGGTAAAAGCCCTGGCGGCCTTTTACCCAGCCCTGAGCGACATAACAGGTTATTTACACGGCCGGGCTGGTGGCTGGCCCCATTTACTAAGTCCGCGCAACCAACCAGTTAACAACACCCCCGAAAAACTTAAAACCATTGGCTATTACGATGTCGTGAATTTTGCCCGGCAGCTAACCGTACCGGGTTTTTATTCCTGGGGCTACAACGACAATACCTGTCCGCCCACCTCGGTATATGCGGCCGTGAATGCCATAAAAGCCCCCAAAACCATTGCCATTACGCCCATATCCGGGCACTGGCGTTTTGAAGAAACGAACCAGGAGTCAATTGCATGGCTGAAGCAGCAAGTAGAAAAAACGGAACAGCAGGGAAAGTAAGCTTGGCTTTTAGGCTTTTGCCAATGGTGTAAACCTTTAGCCAGATACATTGAAAAAGGTGTGGGCTTTCGCAACACCATTGGCTACGCAGCAAATTCTCCCTTTCAGGGGAGATACAGAGGGGTATTCTAAATAAATCAATTACAACAGTGCAATCTAAACGGCTAACTCCCTTTCGGTCCCCTCAAGGGAACAGTTGCGTTGCAGTTAATGCTTTTCCATATCGTAAAGTTATTGTGAAGAATGCCGGAGAAAAAAGGCGCGGGCAAAGCACGCCCGCGCCAGCATTAAGACAGTTACTCCGGAATAAATTAAGATTTTAATTCCAGCACAATTACCGAGAAAGGCGGTATGGTCACGTTCAGGCTGCTGCCTTTTAGTTTCGCATCTTTAAAGTTTGCCGGTTTTATTTTGTTGGGCTCGTTAAAAGTATTGTGGTCTTGCAGGGTTTTAGCCGTAAGTATGCGCCCGCTCACCGACTTAAATTTAGCGCCATCAATATTTAAAGATATTCCCTGGGCTTTTTTAGCATCAATATTTACGAGCGAAACGTGCACCAAACCATTTTTATCGCGCGAAGCCGAAGCCGAAACAGCAGGTAACTTGGCGTTGCCAACGGTATAATCGTTGCTATTTACGGTAAGGGGCAGGAGCGAAGCATCCTGGTGTACATTATACATCTCCATAACGTGGTAAGTAGGGGTGAGCAGCATCTTTTCTTCTTCCGTCAGGATTACGGCTTGCAGCACGTTAATGGCCTGGGCCAGGTTTGCCATCCGTACGCGGTCGCAGTATTTATGAAAAATATTTAAGGTAGCGCCGGCAATCATGGCGTCGCGCATGGTATTTTGCTGATACAGGAACCCCGAATTGGTGCCGGGTTCTACGTCGTACCAACCACCCCATTCGTCTACCACTAAAGCTACTTTTTTCTGCGGGTCGTACTTATCCATAATGGCGGTATGTTTCTGAATAAGCTCATCCATAAACAAAGCGCGTTGCATGGTGGTAAAATATTGCTGCTCATTAAAAGTGGTAGACGGGCCTTTTTTATCCCAATCGATTACGGAATAGTGGTGCAGGGCTACGCCTTCAATCAAGTTTTTTGGAATATTTTTCATGAGTACCTCGGTCCAGTTGTAGTCGGCGGAATTAGCGCCGGAAGCAATCCGGAACAGCCCGCCGGAGTTGCCCCAATCTGATACAAAGGTGGCGTATTTGCGGTATTCGTTGGCGTAGTAATCGGCGGTCATGTTGCCGCCGCAACCCCAGGCTTCGTTGCCAATGCCCCAATACCGTACTTTCCAGGGTTGGTCGCGGCCGTGTTGCCGGCGCAGTTTAGACATGGGGCTTTCGCCGGCAAAATTTACGTATTGCACCCAATCGGCTAGTTCTTGCACGGCACCGCTCCCCATGTTACCGGCCAGGTAAGGCTCGGTGCCCAGCAGTTCGCACATATTCAGAAAATCGTGCGTACCAAAGCTGTTGTTCTCGGTTACGCCGCCCCACCAGTTGTTTACAATGGTAGGCCGTTGCTCTTTGGGACCAATGCCGTCTTTCCAATGGTACGTATCGGCAAAGCAGCCACCAGGCCAGCGTAAGTTGGGTATTTTTAATTTTTTCAGGGCATCTACCACGTCGTTTCGTATACCGCGGGTATTCGGAATTTTGGTGTTGTTTTCGCCTACGTAAAAGCCACCGTAAATACAGCGGCCTAAGTGTTCGGCAAAATGGCCGTAAATATGGCGGTTAATTACTTTGTCAGGGCTGGTTTGTACTTTTAGCTCGCCGGTATTCTGCGCCCAAACTGCTAAACTGCAATACCACAATCCTACGCTTAATAAAATTTTTTTCATACTACTGCTAAAATTAATCGGGTGATGGAATAATGTACTGAGATTAAAAAACGAAAATAATAGCCAAAAACAAGGTTTAATTTTCTAAGTGTAAACTTAACACCTAAAAGTTAAAACCCGATGCTTTATCGGCAACAAATCTTAGTAGCAGCTTCTGTTTACTAGAAAATATTTCTCTCCGGATTAAATTTACCTTTTAGATTTATGAAAATAAATGCTTCGTTGGGGCTGCAAGCGGTTATAAAATAATCTGATTTTATACCGCTGCAGAAACGCATATTTAATTAAATTTTACCGGTGAGCGCAGATAGAAGAATAAAAATATGGGCAGCACTTACCTGGGATTAGGTATCCAGGCGCCTTTGTTGCCCTGCCAAACCCACATGCGGTGGTTGCCCGCCATTGGTTGTTGCGGTGCCTGGTTGCGGTGGGCCCGCCACATAGCTGTTACAAACGGGTCGAAGGTGGTTGTCTCGGCTTGGGGACGGGGATAGTTGCCCCGGGCACTGGCATACGGGGCGTCTAAGCGCATCCAGCGGTCTACGTAATCGAAATACGCATCGTGGTTCCACAATTTAATGGCTTTTAAATACCGCGCGGCTAAGGCGGTGCCGGTCCAGGCTACCGCATTGCAGCACAAACGGTAACTTTCCGAAGTCTTGTCCCATTTCTCCCACTGTTCAGGCCGCTTTTCTTCGTAGCGATCGCGTTTGCCGTGGTGCATCACCATCCAGTACAAAGCCGTTTGCCCAAACCAGCCTTTACCATAGTACGTTTGGGTATCTTCCTGGAAAAAAGCCGTTTCGGGGAGTTGCAGTAAGGTAGGATTCTCCAGCATTAGGCGGGCAAAAACAATGGGCCACTTGCGACCACTGGAGTGGCCGCCGCCTTCGTTCCAGTAGCCACCTGCCTGGGCTAACCCGTACAAATCAATGCCCCGCTGAATTAAACCAATGGTTAGTTTTTCTTTTTGTTTTTGCGGTACATCCAGCAAAAGCATTAAACTGGCCATGGATACAATGCGGGCATGTTCGCGGCCATAATTGGGGCCATTTTCGTTTGGTACCAGTTCCTGCTGTTCCCAACTCATCAGGTGGTCTAACCAGGGGCGCTGAAGATAGCGTTCAAACTCAGCCCAGTCAGGTACTTCGCCCGCCGCTTTTAGTTTAGGTAGTTTTTGCCAGTTTATATTTTTTGCCCGGAAAATTGGTTTCTCGGTACCGGCGTAAGGTGGCCGGAACGCATCGGGCGGCGGCACGGCAGCTAAACAGGTTAATACGGCGGCGGCTTTCATTACTACCTGGCATTTCTTTTCTGATTCGGGCAAAATATTCTTTGCAAAATTATCGACGGGTAAAGAGGTGTTGCTGATAGAAGAAATTAAGGAACGGTTGGGCGGTAGCTGCAGCGGCAGTTTGATTATATCCTGCGGACTGTAAGAATTGGACCGGGAATCGTAGCTTTGCCCGTTGCCTACTCGCAGTACCACCATGGAGCCGTTGCGCATAGAGGTGTCGGTTTTCAGGCTGGTATCGCCCCAGTGATTAATGTTAATTTTGGATTCTTCTGGTTGCACCGGGCCCGGTGCGGGGGTAATTTTTACAATAGTTACCGGACCAACTACCCACCAATCGCCAGTAATAAATTGTCCGCTCGGCACGGGCTTATCAAAAGTCCAGGTTATGCCGTACTGGCTAATTTCCTGCCGCATCTCAACCTTACCCAAATCAGAAGCACCTGGCCGGTTGCCCGGTAAAACCGGTTTAGAGCAGGAAAGCAGCGCCACGATAAAATAGAGCAGGGTAATTGGCTGGCGTAGCGTGCATATTTTTGAATATTTTATCTGGTTAAACATAGGCATTTTTCTGCTTTGTCCGGAATATGTATGGCGCTTGCGATAGGCTTTTGCTTGTACTAAAAAAATTACCTGGATTTTAATACCGGAATAATGGTTTTTTATGTGATTATTGGGTGAAACTGAAACTAATAAATCTTATTCAACTAACTACAGCTTGATTCAGCGGGTATTAGCGAGCCTGATGTTCTGGGTGTTGGTATATTTTCCCTGTAATAGCATTGCTGCTTAAGCAACTAGAACAGTTTTTGGTACTTTGATTTTTACGGGTAGTTCCGAAATTCTGCTGCAAGCCTATAATATTAAATATTAATGGTTTAAACCAGCTAAAGCTTAAATTTTAAACAATCTTTTCTGCCCACTTTCGCCAAATGATAAATATCATGTCGTAGGTATACGCCCGTCATTACTTAAAAGTGTGCTGGCATTTAATTTTATACTAATACCGTAACCCGGAAAAATCTGGGTATGGTGTCTATATATTTATTATAAAACGCTAAAGCCTAGCCTCATGAAAACGATTCTGGTACCTACCGATTTTTCTAAAAACGCCCAAAATGCGTTGCAGTACGCCGCTGCCTTGGCTTACCAGGTAAGCGGAAAATTAATTATTGCCCACATTATTAACCTGCCGGTTACTCCTGTAGAAAGTGGCATTGTTTTTTCGCCGGATGCCGAACTGGAAGCGGAATATAAAAATGAATTGCAAAAAGCAGCGCAGGCGTTGCGGTTAACCTACGGCTTTCAGCTACAAATAGAAACCGTTTGCCAGTACGGCTATTTTCTGGCCAATTTAAACGAATTGGTAAAAACCAAAGCTGCAGATTTGGTGGTAATGGGTACCCGGGGTGCCACTAACTTTTTAGATAAACTGGTAGGAACCAATACCTCATCGTTTATGAAAGACGCAGCCTGCCCGGTACTGGCTATTCCGGCCGGGGCTATTTTTACTGGTATTAAAAAAATAGCTTATGCTTCTGATTTTGAATCTGATGAAAAGGTATTTCTGGAACAATTATTCTCTTTGGCCGAGCCGCTCCACGCCGAAGTTACCGTAATCAATATTTTAACCGAGCGCCAACTGAATATTTTCTCCGATAACCAGGTAGTCCGGAATATAACCAAAGAGTTCCCGGAAAAGAACTACAGTATTGCGCAAATTCAGGAGAAAAACGTGGTGCGGGCCTTACAGGAGTTTGTAGCCGATAACCACGCCGATGTACTGGCGGTGTCATTGCACGAACGCAGCGTGCTGGAGAATTTATTGCATAAAAGCATTTCTAAACAGTTGGTGTACCAGGCTGCCTTGCCTTTGCTAACCTTACCCGAAAAATCTTACCGGAAACCCGCTTTACAAGTTAAAACTATAGAATATCAGGATTTTACGCTTTAAATGGTGCGACTAAAGCTGCTTTTTAGTAACAAATTTGCCCGGTTTAAAAGCCGGCTGGCACCCTGGAGTAATTAAGTTTATTAGATTAAAATGATTTGGAATTGGTTATGGATAGCGTTGTTTTTGGGGTATGGGATTACCTGCCCCTTAGCGGCCCAGCCAACGAAACCTTGGAT
Source organism: Adhaeribacter sp. (assembly GCF_057359045.1). NCBI lineage: Bacteria > Pseudomonadati > Bacteroidota > Cytophagia > Cytophagales > Hymenobacteraceae > Adhaeribacter > Adhaeribacter sp. Next base: position 7,477 of record NZ_JBMQUD010000143.1, on the reverse strand, counting down.
ACAGGCCCAGCCCGAACTTTTATTAAATAATCGCACGCACTATCAAAAAATTGCGGAAACAAATACCTGGGCCCATTTCCCTCTTACTATTTGCCTAAAGCCCTGGAGTACCGACTCCTACGTTGCTTTGCTGCGAAACAACTTACTTTTAACCGGCGATTTAAGCCAGCCTACCGATTCGGCCACTACTTATTTTGGCCCTGACCTGGTAGCAGCCGTAAGACGTTTCCAGCAAAGGCACGGCCTAACCGCCGATGGCGTAGTGGGAGCCCACACCCTGATGGCTTTAAATGTGCCGCCAGCCGAACGGATAAAACAAATAGAAGTTAACATAAGCCGTTGGCAGGCCCTTGCCGAAACTACTTTTCCGCTGATACTGGTAAATATTCCGGATTATATGTTGTACTTATTTTTACCCAATGGGCAGGTAATCTGGCAGACAAACGTAATTGTAGGCCTTTCTGGTAAAGCGTACCAAACCGTGCCGCTGGCTAGTAAAATTAGTTACCTGGTACTACAGCCCAGTTGGAATGTGCCCAAAAGCATTATTCAGCGCGAAATATTGCCACTCCTGAAAACCGACCCCCATTACCTGAACCGTAACCACATGACCTTGTACCAGCAAGATAATAAAGGCAATAAACTACCCCTAAACCCCAGTACGTTAAATGCGAGTACCTTAGATGCTAATAAATTAACGGTCATTCAAAGCCCTGGCCCCGGGAATGCCTTGGGGAAAATAAAATTTATTTTTGCCAATCCGTACGATATTTACCTGCACGATACTCCGGCTAAAAACTTGTTCTCTCATCCGGTGCGGGCTTATAGCCACGGCTGCGTGCGGGTGCAAAATCCCGAAAGACTAGCCACTTATTTACTTAGCCCAGATTGGCAAAATCCGGTGCCGGCCAATGTACTGCGACAAAATACCCCCGATAAAATAATGTATTTACCCAAGCCTGTGCCCATCCAGTTAGGTTATTTTACCGCCTGGGTGGCTGCCGACGGCACCCTGCAGTTCCGCAACGATATTTACCAACGCGATAACTTAATTTCTTTTAATCTTTAACCGAATACAAATTTTACCTATATGGCTACCCCCGTTTTAGAACCTGTTTTACCGGCACCGCAGACCCAAACCAACGCTACCGAAGAGCGCTATTTTTTAGAAGGTCCTCATTCCCGGAAACGCGAATTCTTTTTTCTGCTGAAAGTAATGCTGGAGTTTATCCGGGGTTTTCGGGCTTTGCATTTTATTGGCCCTTGTATTACCGTATTTGGCTCGGCTCGTTTCGGGCAGGAACATCCGGCTTATAAGCAAGCCCGAGCCACCGGTTACGCCCTGGCCCGACTAGGTTTTACCACCATGACCGGGGGCGGACCCGGTATTATGGAAGCGGCTAACCGGGGCGCTAAAGAAGGTGGTGGGCTATCGGTAGGGTGCAATATTTTACTGCCCCACGAACAACACCCTAATCCTTACCTCGATAAATGGATTAACTTTAAATATTTCTTTGTCCGGAAAGTATTGCTCTCTAAATATTCTTACGGGTTTGTGGTAATGCCCGGTGGGCTGGGTACGTTAGACGAATTTTTTGAAGCCTTAACGCTTATCCAAACCCGAAAAATGAAAAAGTTTCCGGTGGTGCTGTTGGGCAAAGATTACCATGCCGCCCTGTACGACCATTTTGTGAAAATGGCCGCCGAAGGTACCATTAACCCCGAAGATTTAAATTTATTTTTGCTTACCGATTCGGTAGAAGAAGCCGTGGCCCATCTCGAAAATTACGCCATTGCGCCTTTCGGCCTGAAACGCCGTAAACTCGAACCTCTGGCCTGGCTGGGAGAAGAAAAATAAGTATTCTGGGTAAGATTTCGGGTTGGGAATATTAACCGCACCTTAGTTAATCTGCGAGGGAAAACCGGTTAAAAACGGCCAGGTTTTCCTTCGTAGCGGAAAAACAAAAAAGCACTGCTCGCTGCGGTGCTTTTTTGTTTTTCCGCATTAAATCTAAAAATTATTGCGCTTGTCTAGCACCTCTGATTAACTCTTCTAAAACCTTTCTTTTTATCTAAAGCTATCTTTTCGGTGGCTGTGTATTGGCAAACTAGTTCCGGCTGCAGTAGCCTGCCCGGTAGTATTTAACGCTTAATAACAGTGCTAATTTTTTTCGATGCAGGCCGGGTATCGCGGTTCTGCGCGCTCGGCTGCTTAAGCTAATCTTAAATAATTATAAGTTAGGTATTTAACTGGTAAAATTTGGCATTCAGGGCTTTAGTTCTGTCGCTGGTCTACAATTATTTTTAGCGGCCTGTTTTATTGCCCAACTTTGTACTGCTGCCGGGTAAAGTGCCTGATATTCAAGATATAGAATAAACCAATCAAGTAGTTTTTAACTGCAACCGAAATATCTCTAAAACCAATCGCTAAAACTATAAAACTATGAAAACCGAAAAAATTTTATTCGCCAATTTCCCTGCCGATGGACATTTCAATCCGCTTACCGGGCTAGCTGTTCATTTAAAAAGCCTGGGCCACGATGTGCGCTGGTACACCGGTCGGCGGTACGAAGAAAAGATTACAAGCCTGAATATTCCGTATTATCCTTTACAGCATGCCCTTGATTTTTCTTCAGCCGATATAAATACCTTATTCCCGGAGCGGGAAAATTGTAAGAGCCAGGTAAGTAAACTTAAATTTGATATTGAACACGCCTTTTTACGCCGGGGCCCCGAATATTACGACGACATAAAAGAAATAAACGAAACCTTTAACTTCGATTTGCTCATTGCCGATATTGCTTTTACCGGGATACCGTTTGTACGCGAAAAATTGCACAAACCCATTATTTCGGTGGGCGTTTTTCCGCTGGCCGAAACCTCGAAAGATTTAGCTCCTAATGGCTTGGCTATTACTCCATCTGTTAGTTTCTGGGGCAAACGCAAGCAAGATTTAATGCGCCTGTTTGCCGACAAAGTTTTATTTGCCGAATCGAATAAATTAATGCGGCAAATATTTAACCAGTACGGCATTAAACACGAGAATTGCAGTTTGTTTGATATGCTTTACCGCAAATCTGATTTGGTATTGCAAAGCGGTACACCTGGCTTTGAGTACCAGCGCAGCGATTTAAGCAAAAATATTAGGTTTATAGGGCCATTGCTGCCGTACAGTAAAAAACAGAAAGCCGGTTTCCGGTACCACGAAAAAGTAATGGCTTACCCCAAGGTTATTTTGGTTACCCAAGGCACCGTAGAAACCGACCCGGAGAAAATTTTAATTCCAACCTTAGAGGCTTTTAAAAACAGCGATCGGCTGGTAATTGCCACCACCGGCGGCGCGGGTACGCAGGTATTAAAAGAGCGGTATCCGCAGCAAAATATTATTATTGAAGATTTTATTCCGTTTAACGAAGTAATGCCTTTGGCCGATGTGTACATAACCAACGGTGGTTACGGCGGCGTGTTGCTGAGCATCCAGAACGAGTTGCCCATGGTGGTAGCCGGCGTACACGAAGGTAAAAACGAAATAAATGCCCGCCTAGGTTATTTTAAACTGGGCATTAACCTGAAAACCGAAAACCCTACACCGGAGCAAATGCGCTTAAATGTAGAACAGGTACTCGCTAACCCGGTGTATAAAAACAATGTTGTAAAGCTGAACCAGGAGTTTAACCAATACAATCCCTTGGCTTTGTGCGAAAAATACGTGACTGAAGTTTTAGGCGAAAAAATGGGTTCTAAAACTATAGAAAAAGCTAAAGTATTGCCGGCTATCAAATCAGAAAAAGAAGTAGCGATTGCTTAAAGTAAAGCAACTGTACGTTTTTTAAGTAAAAGTAAACCCTAAAAAAATAAACCACCCTGGCCGTTGCATTAGTAACAGCTAAGGTGGTTTGTTTTTTATGTGATGTTACCCGCCGCAGCGGCTTTATATTTAAACGTTGGCAACAGCAGCGACCTGTTTTTGTATGATATTAGTTTCTTCTTCGGCCAGGGTAACCAGTTTTTCCGGCAAAGTTAAAAGGGGAATCTGGTGTTGATAGAGTATTTTCTCAGAAACGCTGTCGTGTAAAATGGTTTCCAGGAAATCACGTTGTCGGAGCGAAATGGCCAGTACATCGGGGTGCTCTGTATTTACATATTCCCAGATACCAGCCACTACTTTCGCATGCTGCATTTGCACTACTTTAAAATCTGTAGCGGGCAAACCAGCTTTTATTTCTTCCAGCACCTGGTGGTCTGCTACAATATCTAATTGTTCGTCGGTTTTAATATTTAAAACGGTTAAGGCCAGGGCGTAAGTTTTAATAAACCGGTGCAGTGGGTTCAGAAATAAGCTTTCTTCGCGCTCCAGGTCAGAGGCATAAACAATGGTTTTAATTTCCTGGTAGTGGGTTTGGGCCGGAATTGCCAATACCGGGCAACTGGCTTCGCGGATAAAAGTAGCCGTTTGGGTGCCAAAAACCTTACGGCCCAGGGTGTTGGCGCCTTGGGTGCCCATTACCACCAGGTCTACGCCTTTGCGTTGCACCAAAGATCTTAAATGCGGAATAAGTGCCCCGTGCACACAAACCATTTCTACAATAAAAGTAAAACCATGTTCCCGGCGTATTTGGGCTGCCAGTTGGTTTAACTTCTCGTAATAAAAAGGTTCTAAGCGGGCATCGGGCCGCATAACTACTTTGCCCCAGTCGTCGCTGAAAACCTGTAAATCTATGGCGTGTACTATAATTATTTTGCCTTTGGCCTGGCGGGCCATGGCGGCAGCGTAATGTAAAGCATTATTTGCGTTATCGGAAAAATCGGTCGGAACCAGTATCGTTTTCATAAACCTGAAATTATTAGAGTTTACCTTTATTTGGTTTTGCGTAGAAAGGTGTCTCGCTGCTTTTTCAAAGGTAGAAAAGCCCTATGGCGTCGCCAATGATGTTGGTTAGTAACCCCGCTGATAAATATCAGTAGATTGGTCTGGACGGGAAAGCAATTTTACAGGCGTAAATTGTTGGATAAACGGATTTTAGCTGCCCGTGCCAGCCTCTATAAAAGTGAAAATGTAATAATAATCCGGGTTTAGATTTAGCGGTTAATAGAAGAGCACTTAAATAAAAAAATTACTATATGTAAAAAGAATTACCTATTCTTATAAAATAAAACAGGCTTTCCTTTATCATTAGTCATTATATTTTTATTTAAATATTTTCTATGTCACAATACAGCAAGTGGTATCATCCTTATGATATAAACGAGAAATACAGCGAGCGGGTAGCTTATTTTAGTATGGAGTTTGGCATACACCAGGCCCTGAAAATTTATTCGGGCGGTTTGGGTTATTTGGCCGGGTCGCACATGCGCAGTGCCCGCGACCTGCACCAGAACCTGATTGGCATTGGCATACTCTGGAAATACGGTTATTACGACCAAGTACGCAACGACGACCAAACCATGCGGGCGCAGTTCATGGAAAAATATTATACTTTTCTGGAAGATACCGGCATTAAAGTACCCGTAACCATTCATGGCAATACTGTTTGGGTAAAAGCCCTGGTGTTAAAACCCGAAAGTCTGGGCACGGTGCCCTTGTATTTACTTACCACCGATATTCCGGAAAATGATTATTTAAGCCAGACCATTACGCATAAATTATACGATGCCGATGCCGCCGCCCGCATTGCCCAAAGCATTGTACTGGGGGTAGGTGGAGCCAAAGTGGTAGAGGCTTTGGGCGGGGCAGCCATTTACCACATGAACGAAGCCCATGCTTTGCCGTTGGCCTTTTACCTCTACGAAAAATGCCGCGACTTAAACGAAGTAAAAAAGCGCCTGGTATTTACCACTCATACCCCCGAGAAAGCCGGTAACGAAGAGCACGAAGTGTATTTACTGAATAAAATGACTTTCTTTGGCGGGGTGCACGTAGATGAAGCCCGTTTTATTACCGGTATGCACGGCAATATGTTTAGCCATACGTTGGCGGCCCTGCGGTTGGCCAAAGTGGCCAACGGTGTATCACAGTTACACGGTGAAGTAGCCCGCGACATGTGGGCCGGAAATGAGAATATCTGCGAAATAAAAGCCATTACCAACGCGCAAAATGTACCTTTCTGGCAAGATGTAGAACTGCGCCAAGCCCTGGATGCCAACAACGACGAAGCCCTGGTACAACGCAAAGCCGAAATGAAAAAGCCTTTGTTTGAGGTGGTAGCCGACCAAACCGGTAAATTATTCCGGACCGATGTGCTGACGATTGTTTGGGCCCGCCGTTTTGCCGGTTACAAACGCGCCGATTTATTACTCCGCGATTTACACCGTTTCTTCGATTTAATTAGCCACGAAGGCCGACCCGTACAGGTAATTTGGGCCGGCAAACCTTATCCCTTCGATCAGGGTGCTATAGATGTGTTTAACAAACTGGTAAAGCTATCGGTTGGTAAAAATAATTTTGCGGTTTTAACCGGTTACGAGATTGAGTTATCGCGCAAATTAAAAATGGGGGCCGATATTTGGCTGAATACACCGCGTCGTCCGCGCGAGGCCTCCGGTACCAGCGGCATGACGGCCGCCATGAACGGGGCTATAAACTTTACCGTACAAGATGGCTGGATTCCTGAGTTTGGTCGCCACGGCGAAAACAGCTTTTTGTTTCCGGTGGTAGATACCTCGTTGCCGGAGTTTGAGCAGGACGAACAAGACTATAAAAACATGATGCAGATCCTGGAAAACGATATTATTCCGGCTTATTACCAAAAACGCAGCCAATGGCTACACATCATGAAACAAAGCATGCGCGATGTTATTCCTATGTTCGGTGCCGACCGCATGGCCGACGAATATTACCGCCATATATACCAGGTAGCGTTTACTGATAAAGGAAAGTAGTCCTTAGTTCTTAGACTAGAATAGCCGTAAAATATTTATTTAAAATCTGCCACGTATCTAAAAAGCCTCTGCTGTTTATCGCCAGAGGCTTTTTATTTAAACCAGTGGTTGGGTTAAGCAAGCCGTTAAACAAATAATCATTCCTGGCTCTTTTAAAGGCTAATCTGGTAGGGGTAAATACAAAGTACTTGTAAATAGAATGGAGCAAGTTTTCAAAAGATGCACAAAGCACCTCAATTTTCACCTTTAGCGGTTCCTAAAAGTTTCCCTGCCAGATTAGCTCCAGGAGATGGGGGAGTGGTCTGACGGTTATTAAATTACAATACTTTTTATTTAAGTTGCTGTGGTTAACCCTTCCGCCCTGCGGGCACCTTCCCTAGAATAGGGAAGGAGTTGCGGCTGAACCGGAATGTTGCAAAATGGCTGGATTGGGAAAAAGAAGTTTTTGGTTCGTGTAATCCTCCCCCTACCCCCTCCGAAGGGGGACGTTCAATGCTGTGAAATATGCTTGCTTAAATTATTGAGTTAAATTAGAACAGCGGTAACTAAGAGGTAATTACAGCAGTCGGTGGAGTGAAGACCTTCTGGAAGATTCTCT
>NZ_JBMQUD010000142.1:0-40430 GCF_057359045.1 Adhaeribacter sp. | reverse complement strand
TTTAACCGAATCGGCTAATAATTTAAGCAAAGTGTTTAAAGCTTCTAAAGGCGATAACGGTATTGATAATATTACTTTAAACTGGGCTTACCGGCACCTGGCCAAAGGTTTTGTACTGGAAGGCGATACCCAAACCGCCCAAGCCGTGGTTAAAGAAATGGAAGATACATTTAAAGCCAAAAACTTAAAACCTGCCGTGCAGCAAACCATTGCAGCCCAAGCCGATGCTGTTTTAAAAGTAAAATAGCTTTGGCTTACTACAGGTGCCCATAAAGTTTGTAGACTTGGTTTACCGGTAATTACAAGCATAATTTACGGGTACCTGGTGTATTAATCTGGAGCACATTTTAAAACTAAAGGCCGGGTAAGAGTTACTTTGCCAACCAAAGAAAAAGCCTTCCTGCACAGGAAGGCTTTTTTTTAGGAAATGGTAGGAATAGAGAAATATGCAGTAAGTAATATTAGCGTTGGTTCTGGCCTTGTCTTTGGCCGCCGCCGCCACCCTGACCACCACGGCCACCGCGGAACTGGGCCATGTTTGCCTCGTATTTGGTGTACTGCTCAGCGGTTAAAACGGCTTTGTACTCGGCACTATATTTTTCGTTCAGGGTTCGCATCTGGGCCATCATGGCTTCCCGATCGCCGCCGGCCTGCATTTTTTCGCGCATAGCCATTTGCTCGTTAATCCGCTTTAAATTTATAGCCTGAATTTTAGGGGTTTGTTCGGCCGTTAAGGTCAGTATTTCGTTCATGCGGTTAGTCATTTGCGTGGCCCGTTCTTCGGGGGTACCCTGCGGACCCTGACCTTGTTGCACATAAGGGGCAATATTAATATGCGCAGAGGCTACGCCGGTTCCCATAACCGCCAAAGCCAGGATTAAAATGGTTTTTTTCATGTTAAATGTTTTTAACGTTTGTGCTTGGAGCGAATAAATTACAAAAGGTTTAATTAAGTAGTTATATTTTTTATTTAAATTTTAAATTTTCAAATATTTAGCGCTAACCCGATTTTAAAGACGACTTTAGCTAGCCATCTCTGTAAATTGGATTAATTTGGAAAATACGGCTGCTTACAATCTGGCCAGGAATGCACCTGTAAATGATAATTATAATTGCAGTTGTAAGGTAAATATCAGCCAAAAAATAAAAGTAAGTAAGTAGTTGTTTTACCTTTTTATAGCGGATGTATCAACTAAATAGAGTTGAGCTATTTTGAAAAGGACAGCTTAGTTCCTGTCCTGGTTAAAGTTGCCATTAAGGCTGGTTATTTTAGCTTGCTTACCGATAAGTTTTAAACGGTTGGTATTTAACCCGTTTACCCAATTTTATTTAGAATAAAAGCCACCATAAAACCGGCTACGGTAATAAGGCCGGTAAAATCATGTACTTCTTCAAAGGCCTCAGGGAGCATGGTGTTGGCAATCATGGACAGAATAGCGCCGGCGGCTACGGCCGTGGTGCTGGCCATTACTTCCGCCGAAAAATTGCCGAAAACAGTGTATCCCAGCACCGCCGAAATACCCGAAACCAGGGCAATAATTCCCCAGAGTGTAAAAACGTAGCTGGCGGGGCGGCGCGCTTGTTTCATGCCGGCCGCACTCGATAAGCCCTCGGGCAGGTTAGATAAAAATATGGCTATAACGGTAGCTACACTAACGGCTCCGCCCGAAATCATGCCAATGCCAATTACTATCGATTCGGGAATGCCGTCTATTAATGCCCCAACGGCTAAAGCCAGGCCGCTGCCGCTGTGGTCTTGTTCAGAAGCCTGCAGGTTATTAGAGCGTTTGCGATGCTGTGCGCCCAGCCGGTTTAAGAGCCAATTGGCCCCGGTATAAATACCGGCTCCGCCAAAAAAGCCTATAGCCGTAGCCGCAAAACCACCTTGTTGGTAAGCTTCTTCTACCAGGTCAAAAGATAAAGCCGATATAAGTACGCCACTGCCAAACGCCATTATACTGGCTACTAAGCGGTTGGGTATTTGGGCGTAAAAGCCTATTGCGGCACCAAGTACCAATGCCGAGCCAGCCAGTAAACCCCAGCCGCCGGCTTGTAACCAAATGGGCATTTTTTATAAAAATATTGCTTTTGATTTTTTCAGGCAATGCAAAACAGTTTACCTGTAACACCTGGCGGTATGCACCTGCTAATTACTGGCCAGCTATAAAATATTACCCAGGGTTTTAAATATTAACCAGCCGCCTGGCGGTGCTCATTCTCTGATACGGTTGCCAATTCCAAAATATTGCGCAGCCGCTCAATATGAACTTTCATTTCCTCGGCCCGTTCCCGCTGTACGGCCGCCCATTTAGAATTACTTCTTTCGTTGTTGGCCATACTCATCAGCATACTCCGGCGTTCTTCCAGGGTGCGCATGGCTACGTACAAGGTTTCTTCTAAATTGGTGTTCATGCTGGCTAATAAACTTTCGTCGGTAAAAGCGTGGCCGGTATGGCATCGGAACCGGGGTACACGATCTTTTTCCTGGGTTAATTCCCAAAGCGTACCCCCGCAATCAGGGCAGGTGTAAGGCACCCGTTTGCCAAGTTTATCCATTTCGGCAATGCTGGCATTTGCACTATTAATCATAATACGTTGAGCAATTTGTGCTTCAAGTAAAATATCGGGGGGCACTGTTACCGAATCCTGCGAAGGCTGGTGCACCAGTGTGGTTAAAAGTTCTCCCATTTGGTTAATGGGCACCGTGTGGGTTACCTGTATATGGCGTAAAATATTCCGGGGTAAATCGGGGTACTCGGCATCGGCGGGATCTTGCACTACCGTAATACCGCCGCAACGTTGTACCGCATTCATGCCTACCAAGCCATCGGTCATAAACCCGGTTAAAATAACGCCTATGGTGTTGGAGCCATGAAAAGCCGCCGCCGACCGGAAAAGAGGATCAATAGATGGTCGGAATTGGTTCTCGCGCGGCCCTCGGGCAACTAAAATATGCTTTTCATCAATAAGTAAATGATGGTCGGGAGGGGCAATATAAATGGCGCTGGTTACAATATGAGCATGATGTTCGGCTACCACGCAACTTAATTTGGTATGATGCCTTAAGCGTTCTACCAGGTACTGAATATTTGAATCGGCCGATACGTGTTGCACCACAAAAATTGCAGCAGGCAAATCGGCCGGGAGCGGTTCCAGTAATTTTATCAGGGCTTCCATGCCGCCAGCCGATGTTCCGATTACAATAATATTACGACGCATTACCTGCATACCTCCGGGTTTAAGAGCCTAAATATATTCCCTTACGGGGTTAGGCCATTGCAGTTAAGCTGTAATGAAAGAATACGGTAATTTATATTTCAGGAAAGTCCCGAATATCCATCTTAAAACTTTATAATTTTTCGGCCACTTTATATTTTATCCAGCTACCTTTCTTTACCCTAACCAATTCTATCTAACTAATCCTATTTTTACCCCTAATTGCTAATTATTAATCACTAAATTACCAGTTTGCTGTACCGTTGCCACTTTCGCGGCCTAACAGCATAGACCGGAGCCGATCTATGTAGCGTTGGTTTTCGGCAATACGTTTTTCGAGGTTAGGTGTTTTTTCCAGCACCGCATACCCGTTTTGGGCCGGAAATTTTTGCAGCATCCGTTTTTGCTCTTCCAGCAGGCGCAGGGCGGCCCACATGGTTTCTTCTATTTCGGTACTTTTAAAAGCCATCAGCGAATCGGGGCTAAAAGCATGACCGGCATTGCAGCGGAAGCTATGCACCTGGTTGTCATGGTTTACATCCCATAAAACGCCACCGCAGGTGGGGCAGGTAAACCCCGTAGGGGTGCCTACTTCTTCTACTACTTCTATTCCGGTAAGTACGCGCTGGGCAATGGTAGCTTCCTGTAAAACATCTGTCGGAACCGGAACAACTTCTTGTTTGGCAGGCTGGTAAACCAAACCCGAAAGTACCAGGCCCATTTCCAGGGCTTTTACAATATGGTTTACCTGCATGTGCCCAATAACGGCCTGCGGTAAATCTGGGTAAGGTGCGTTTGCCGGGTCTTGTACCACCGTAATGCCCCCACTCCGGCCAATACTATTCAGGCCTTCAACCCCATCGTCGCGCATACCCGATAAAATAACTCCAATAACCTGGGAGCTAAAATTAGCCGCAGCCGACCGGAAAAGAGTATCGACCGAAGGCCGGAAGCCATTTTCCCGCGGGCCTTTGGTTATCCGGATATCTTCTTTCGTTAAAAATAAATGATAATCGGGTGGTGCCACATATACCCGGCCCGTCTGAATGGGTTCTTTATCTACGGCAAAGGCGCAGGGCAGCACACTTTTTTTATTTAACTGCCGGATAAAAGCTTCGCCCATGGTTTCGCTGGATAGGTGCTGTACCACAAAAATAGAAGCCGGTAAATCATCGGGTAAGTTCTCCAGAATAAGCGGCAATGCTTCCCAGCCGCCAGCCGAGGAGCCCATTACAATTATTGGGTGGGTAGGTTCGGGCATACGTTCGTTGGTCATGAAAATATTTGCTTCTTTACGGTAAAATCAGATTAGGGTAAACCAACTCAGGCCGGAAAATTAACTTCCTGCCCAACCCACCGTAAAACAACGTCTACGCACAACTCTACAATTAACACCAGCTACCATGCCCAGCAAAACAAAAGGTAATACCACCTCCTTAAAGCGCGATATTGTTGTTATCGGTTCGTCGGCGGGTGGAATATATGCTTTAATGGAATTTGTAAGAAGCTTACCGGTCGATTTTCCGGGCTCAATCTTTATTGTGCAGCACATTGCGCCCTACGCCGACAGCAAATTACCGCATATTTTAAACCACGAAGGCGTTTTGCCGGCGTTGCATCCGCAAGATGGCCAATCTATAGAACCCGGCCATATTTATATAGCGCCCCCTGATTACCATTTGCTGCTGGAGAAAGAAAAAATATTAATTAAACGGGGCCCTAAAGAAAACCGGTTCCGGCCTTCGGTAGATGCGCTTTTTAGGTCGGCGGCGTATGTATATGGCCCGCGGGTAATTGGGGTGGTACTTACCGGTTATCTAGACGACGGCACATCGGGTTTGTGGTCGGTAAAACGGATGGGCGGGGTAACGGTTGTACAAGACCCCACTGATGCAGCTTTTCCGGCTATGCCCACCAACGTGCTGGAATTTGTAGATGTAGACCACCAGGTACCCATTAGCCAACTGGCGGCACTTTTGGTAAAATTAACCACCGAGCCCGTGCCCCAACAGCCTAAGGTTAAAAACGATGAATTAGAAAAACTGGAAATAGAACTCGCCATTGCCCGCCACGACAATGCTTTCCGGATGGGAATTATTGAAAAAGGCGAACTTACCACGTTTACCTGCCCCGATTGCCACGGCGCCCTTACTAAATTAATTGAAGGCGATATGATCCGGTTCCGGTGCCATACCGGCCACGCTTATACCATCAGTGCCTTACTTTCCGAAGTTACCGAATCGGTAGAAAGTGCCATGTTCCAGGCCATGCGGGGTTTAGAAGAAACCACTATGCTGCTGCAGCAATTAGGTAAACATTTTAAAGAGAACGACCGGCAAAGTGTTGCCCAACTCTTTTTAACCAAAGCCCGGGAAGTAGATAAGCAAGCCCGCGTTATTCACGATTCTATTTTTCAGCACCAAATGCTGAGCGGCGATTTACAGTTTAGCGTCAAGCCCACCGACGAATAATATGCTGATTTAATTGCGCTAAAGACAGGTAAAATAATATCTTAGCGCTGTTTAAATTTTATTTCTACAACAACGTTTTTATAAAACAAAATGCAAAGAAAACAGTTAAAGATTGGGGTTGTTTAGTACCGGCCAAAACTAATTACAACTAGATAGGCCAGTAGCTCCAGCGCATATCTTTTTATCATTTTAGAGCTTTTAACTTATGGCAGGGCTGCTGGATTATATTTTTACCAACCTCGACACCAAGCCGCTTTCGCGGAATGAAATACTGGCACACCTGCGGTATTTGGAAGAAATTATTACCCCTACTATGCCGGTAACCGAAAAAGTAAAGTTTCTGGGCTACAAAATTAAACTGGGTCGTAAATTAAACGATCTCGATAAAAACAAACTCTATGAACTGGTTTACCGACCAGCCGTAAGGCAACGGCACCCATTGCTGCCCCTGGCCCGTAACTTTACCAGCAGCAGTTATCAGGCTTTTAGCTAATGCAGGTTAAAATATTATTTAAAACTATATTACATTTTAAAGCCTACTATTCCAAATTCCAGAATTTTCTCCGCTGCTTCGGGTGCTATCTTTCTAACACCACCTATAACTACTAAGTAAAAAGTAATACGGCCTTAATAAAGGTTAAGAATCTTTTTTTAAAATTACTGAAAATCAGTGTTATAATATTGGTGGTTTTGTTTTAAAAGATTTCCCCGTTTTATCATCAGGCAAGGAATAAATATATTCAGCACCCGCCCATAATTTTATACGTAGCGCGATATACGCAATTACACCAGATTCACTTCCTTTTCTTTTATATGTAAAAAAGAAATAGGTAATTTACAATTTATCTCGAAAGGCAAATGCCTTCCCACTAAGCAGCACATGAACAAAGAAGATAATCCGGGCACAAACAAAGAGAAGCAGGGCAAGAAAAAAAGTGCTGGCATTGCGCCTTTTGTGGTGGGCATTGGTGCTTCGGCGGGCGGTTTGCAAGCCTTAGATGCAATGTTCCAGAATGTGCCGCGCGACAGCGTAAGCTACGTAATTGTGCAGCACCTGGCCCCCGAACAACGCAATATGCTGGCCGAATTATTAAGCCGGAACTCGGTATTGCGTTTTCGCGAAGCCGAACAAGACCAGGCTCTGGAAACAAATACGGTCTACATTATTCCAACCGGTAAATATTTAACCCTGAAACAAGGACGGCTGCAACTCTCTGACCGTTCGCCGGACAATGTAGGTACCCGCACCATCGATACGTTTTTTAAATCGCTGGCCAAAGAAATGGGCGCAAAAGCCATTGGTATTATTTTATCCGGCACCGGCACCGACGGCACCGACGGCATTATCTCTATAAAAAAACACGGCGGGCTGGTATTGGTGCAAGACCCCGATACCGCCAAATTCGACGGTATGCCCCGCAACGCCATTAGCACCGGCCTTGCCGACCAGGTGTTGCCGCCCGAAATGATGCCGGACGAAATATTTAATTACGTAAAGGTAATTCCGCTTACCAACGAGGTTAACGAACTGCTGGCGCAAAACGAACCGTCTTTTAACAATATTCTGCACATTGTGCGGGAGCGCACCGGTATTGATTTTACGTATTACAAACGACCCACGCTTATCCGGCGCATTAGCCGGCGCATGGCCATTTGCAACGTGTATTCGCTTGTAAATTATTTAGATTACCTGCAACTGCACCCCACCGAAATTGAAATCCTGAGCAAAGAATTTTTAATTAGCGTTACCAAATTTTTCCGCGACCCCGAAGCCTTTGAAGTACTAAAAACCGACGTAGTGCCGGCATTGGTAGGCGAAAAAAGCCTGCACGACCAGTTACGCATTTGGGTAACGGCCTGCGCTACCGGCGAAGAAGCTTACTCGCTGGCCATACTGGTACGCGAATATTTAGACGAAATAAAAAAAGAGATTGAAGTAAAAATATTTGCTTCGGATATTGATCGCGATGCGCTGGATTTTGGCGGCACCGGCCTGTACCCCGAAGCCGCCCTTGCCGAAATACCGGAAACTTACCGCGAGAAATATTTTACCCCCGAAGAAGACAAGTTCCGGGTAACGGCCCGCATCCGGCGCATGGTTATTTTTGCCCAGCACAATGTTATCAACGACCCGCCTTTTAGTAAAATGGATTTGATAACCTGCCGCAATATGCTTATTTATTTAAGCCCGATGCTGCAGAAAAAAGTAATAACCAAATTTCATTATTCGCTGCAAGTAGGCGGTTATTTGTTTTTAGGCCCTTCCGAAAACCTGCACGACAACGCCGCTTTTACAGAGGTTAATAAAAAATGGAAAATATTCCGGAGCCACACGCAGGCCCGCGCTTTAGGTATCGAAAATTTTGTAAGCTCAGGTGCAGGCTATAAAAAGCCCGAAATAGAAGTACCTTCCCGCACCCGCGAATTTAATCCGCGCCACAAAATGCACCACCGCCTGGCCGAAATATTAAACGATGCGGTACTGGAAGAATTTGCGTACGCCGCCGTTTACATCGACGAAAATTACGAACTGCTACATGGCTTTGGCAATTACACCCAATATTTAACCTTACCCGACCGTCAGTTTACCTTTAATATTTTAAAACTCGTTCCGCACGATTTAGCCATGAATTTAGGTTCTATGCTGCGCAAAGCCGTACGGGATAAGGAAAAGCTGATAGCCCAGGGCATACAGGTACGCGACGGCGAAACCGTGCGCCACATAAACGTAGTAATAAAGCCTTACCTGAGCGATAAAAAACTGCACGACCGTTTTATTCTGGTTTTATTTAGCGAAGATGCCGAACAAGCCATTTCGGTAAACGAGCCCCAGATATTCCGGAGCGAAATTCATTACGAAACGCGCGTAAACGAACTGGAAATAGAGCTGCAGCACACCAAAGAAGATTTGCAGAGCGTGGTAGAAGAGCTGGAAACCGCCAACGAAGAACTTCAGAGCACCAACGAAGAATTATTATCGTCGAACGAAGAATTGCAAAGCGCCAACGAAGAGCTGCAATCTTTAAACGAAGAACTAAATACCATTAACGCCGAGCATCAGTACAAAATAAAAATGCTGATTGAACTCGACGACGACCTGAATAATTTTTTCCGGAGTACCGATATCGGGCAAATATATGTAGACCGTCATTTGATCATCCGGAAATTTACCCCGGCCACTACCGGGCAAATAAATTTAATAAACGGCGATATTGGCCGCTCTATTCTGCAAATTACCCACAATATTGAGCATCCCGGATTTATCGACGATATCCGGCAGTGTATTAACCAAACCGTTACCATTGAACGCGAAGTGCAGGACATAAATGGTACCTGGTATTTAATGCGCATATTGCCTTATGTTACCCAGGAGCGCATTATTGAAGGGGCCATTATTTTATTTGTAAATATTCATGAGCTTAAAAATATGCACCTGATTCAGGCCAGCATTTTAAATAGCTCGCCCAACGCCATTCTGGCTTTAAAAGCTATTCGCAACAGCTTGCAAATTATTGTAGATTTTGAATGCATTTTGCTCAATAACCAGGCCGAAGCTTTATTAGGTGTAGCCGAAACCGATATCCTGAACAAGCCTTTAAGCCGCGCTTACCCGCACCTGCTGCACCACGAATTAATGCAGCAATATATAAAAGTAGTAACGCTGGGCACCGTATTAAATATGGAAGAGAACCAGCAGGTTGCGGAGGACCAAAACCGCTGGATACACTTAATTGGGGTAAAACTAAACGATGGCCTGGTGCTTACCCTCCAGGAAATTACAGAACGAAAAAACTACGAACAACAACTGTTACAGCAGCAAACCGAAATAAAAGCCAGTGCCGAGCGGTTCCAGACTTTATTGGAAGCGGTGCCCCACATTACCTGGACAAACAAACCAACCGGCGAAAACGAATCGTTTAACCAGATCTGGAAAGATATTACCGGCCTGACAACGGAAGAATCGGTTGGTTGGGGCTGGACAAATGCCATCCATCCGGATGATCGGGATAGATTAATTGCGCATTACCAAGAATGTTTGGCTACCGGTAAGGTGTACCTGATAGAAGCCCGCCTTTACCGGAAAGCAGATAACACCTTTCGCTGGCATATAATAAAAGCCGTGCCTATCCGGGACGAGAATCAAAATATTTATTTATGGATTGGTACGGCCATTGATGTACAGGACCAGAAAGATGCCCAGGATGCTTACATGAACCTGCGTTTGGCCCAGCAAAAAGAACTGCTTACTACCGTATTAAAAACCCAGGAAGCCGAACGCAAGCGAATTTCCGAAGCCTTGCACAACGGCCTGGGCCAGATTTTGTACGCGGCCAAACTTAACATCGACGACCTGAAACCCCGCACCGATAACAACAAACTGGTAAAAGAACGGGTAGATAATTTACTTAAAGAAGCTATTGCCACTACCCGCCAGATTTCGTTTGAGTTAACACCCTCGGTACTGCGCGATTTTGGCCTGAAAGCAGCTATAGAAGAATTAACGCGGCGTTTCAGTCAAAGCCTGGTAGTAACCTGCGACCTGGAAGGGCTGGACGAACGTTTTTCGGATTTAATAGAAATATCGCTTTACCGGGTTATTCAGGAATTAATGAATAACATCATAAAGCATGCGCAAGCTACCCAGGCCCACATAGAACTGATTAACGACAAAGAGTTTATTAATTTACGGGTACAAGACAACGGCACCGGCTTTAAAGAAGGCGAAGCCACGCGTAAAAACGGCATTGGGTTAAGCAGTATCCGTAACCGGGTGAAATTATTAGATGGCGTACTTAAAATAGATTCGCGGCCGGGCAAAGGCACCAGCGTAGAAATAAAAGTGGCTACCCAGGCTACCCAAACGCCATCTTCCGCCATAATTTAATACCAGACTGAGGCCATTTATTTGCCTAAGCCAGGCTATTGCGTGTGTTCTCGCTGGTAATGGTAAACCCGAAAGGCCTTATTTTTCCGGCCGTTGGCCGCTATAAACTTGCCAGTGAGTTACTTTTTAAGAAAAATGGTGGCCAGCAGAAAACCTCACTCACCAGCGGGACACAGGCTAGCGCTATTAATTTAAGCGTACTTGCAATTTGATAGTGAAGGACCCGGAATATTTTTTGGTATAAGTATATTCCGGCTGCTTTACGGGCCATTTAGCAGCCCAAAGCAGCAGCTGGCGTTATGCGACAGTTAAAGCTGTTTTTTTAGGCGTTCTTCCATTTTGGCCACAATTTTTTCCGATAACTCTGCCAAAGCCATTTTTTGTTTTTCGGTAAGTTCGCGGGGTTCCGTATCAATAACGCATAAAGTACCTAATCGGTAACCATCTCCGGTTACCAGCGGGGCACCGGCATAAAACCGGATATTGGGGTCGCCGGTTACCAGCGGGTTGTTAAAAAAACGCAAATCAATCGAAGCATCGGGTATTTCCAGTACATCGTCCGTTTCAATAGCGTACTGGCAAAAAGAGGCCGAGCGGGGTGTTTCCTGTACTTTCATGCCAATTCTGGCTTTAAACCATTGCCGGTCTTCGGTAACTAAGGTAATAAGCGAAATAGGCGTTTGGCAAATAGCGGCGGCCTCGGTTACCAAAGCATCAAACTGCGGTTCGTGGGGCGTATCTAATATATTCAGATTAAGGATTGCTTGTAAACGTTCTGCTTCGGTTGAGTTATTGGTTGTAGTTGTATTCATGTTGGAATAAAAGTACGCGTAATTTAAAGCTGTAATTAAAGTAAATCTACTCACTACTGGGTGGTAAATTTTTATATTATTCACAAATGTGTCTTACATTAAAAATTTTGGTTTGATTTAGTTATTAAAGTAAAAATTATATTTGTAAAATCAAACTGTTGTCAGAATTAGTTTTACCAGCATATTTTAAATTAAGTAGTCCTATTTTTATTTAAAGCAAAAGATAAGTATTTATACGGGGTGTTTTTGGATGTTTTTCGGAAACGTTTACCAATCCTTTTAGTAACCAAAACTATTTATTGCCCCAAATGTTTTTTGTATTTACCAGAAAATAGTAACCAGTAAGTTTTTAAAGTTAGCCTTAACTTACCACCGCAATCCTGTTCGGGCCAGAGCAGTAATTATTGAGCACTTTACGTTTTTTCTAAGAGTTTAAAGGCTAACTTTTTAAGCAGTTAAAAGAATTACTCCAGGCACAGAAAAGGCTTTTTAGCATTCAAGAACAAGAATAATTTTTCCAGCTATTAACCATTAATGGGGTAAATATTTATTTGTCCGGATAAGTATTTGCTTACATAACCAGGTATTTTGCAATAGCAATTTTGGTGTGTGTTTGCTGCTTATTTAAGGTGAAATAAAATAAAGGGTAAAATAAACGCGATGTTTATTTTAAATGTACAAAAATAATGTCTCCTTTTATAGCTTAATTTCTTGATTAACAAGTTGTTGGTGTTGTTTGTTGGCAATGAAAATATTCAGTTTAATGATTTAAAATGATAGATGAGTTTAAGCTGAGTAGATAGGATTTTATATATGATTAATTTAATATTTTGGCTTTATATTGTTTAATAGAATATTTATTTTGTCATAAATATTTTATTTATGTTTTAACTTTTTATATATTTAGTTGAAATTAGAAGCGAATTTAATTCTAAGCTAAAATTTTCCCGATAAAAAGTACAAATCAAACGAAGTTAAGAAATTTTAACTGCTGGTTAGTGACTGGTGGTTAATTGTATCTGCAACCATAATCCTTACTTTAATACATCTCTTCCCCTCAAGGTAAGTTTATGCGCTTACGCTTGAACTGCCTTTACCTAATCAGTAACCTGAACTAAAAAAACACTGTTATTTTAAACCAACCTGAGTAATTAAAGTCAACTTTATGCAGGCAAGAATGGAAACTCGCATCTCGAACGAGGACATATTAAGTCAGTCTGGGCCACCGGTTTATCAGGAACTGTGCCAGTTATGGCGCAGCCAAACGTACGGTGCTGTATCCATAGACTATAATTATTACCTCGAAGAAAACCCCATATTAGCGCGCTTTTTAAATCACGGCCCTTGCATTACCTGGATTTTAGACGTTCGTACCCAAATGTTTACTTATGTAAGCCAAAATATTAAAGAAATATTAGGTTACGAGGCCCAGGAATTCAAAGAAAAAGGGTTGGCTTTTTTTAACCAGATTGCCCACCCCGGCGATATAAACAAACTCTGGAGCCTCGTAAAAAGCCTTTGGGACTTTATAGAGGTATTGTCGCCGCACCAACGTAAGCAGCAAAAGTTACATAATAGCTACCGCGTTCTACACGCCAATGGAACTTACATAAAAGTACTGGAGCAAAATTCGGTTTTACAACTCGACGACAAAGGTAATGTTACCCATATTATGGGCGTGTGCTCCGATATTACTTACCTGAAAAAGAATCAGGAGCCAAAATTGCCCGAAATGGATATTGCCGCTGCCCAAGCGGTAGATAAAAATACGCCCATGCCGCCCCAGGTTAAATTAAGCAAACGCGAATTAGAAATTTTAAAATTATTAGCGGCCGGCTACAAGAGCAAAGACATTGCAAATAACCTGTTTATTAGTTTCCATACCGTAAACACCCACCGCCAGAATATTATCGAAAAAACCAATACTAAAAATACCGGCGAACTAATTCAATACGCCATGTACCGACGATTAATTTAGGTCACCAGGTGCTTTGTTTAAGCTTTACCGGCTAGCCAATCTGGTTTAGTCCGGGCTTTACTTTTGTATTAGCGCTGTTAAAAGTATCCGGACAAAATTAGATGGCTATATTTTAATTCGAACTCTTCGTCATTCCGGCAAGAATCATCTGGTTAAAATGTAGGTAGCTCGCCAGATGCGCCCAGCGGAACACGGGCAGATTGTTTAATCTATATTGGCTCACTTTCTTAAAAATTATTTGGTTAAGGTACATCCGGCTAAGAAAAAAAGCTAAATAGCAACTTGCTAAAAGTGTATTCCGGAAAAGTAGATTTCCTTAACCAGATTAATATGCTTTTAGTATTTTGCAGTAACATCACTTTTTCCCCTGGCTAATTAAATTCCGGTATTTATGAACAGCAAATGGCTACTCTGCTTACTCTTGGGTTTTTGGTTTTTATTACCCATTCAGGCCCGGAGCCAAAACACCCGGCAAAAAATAATATTTAACGCCAACTGGAAGTTTTACCGGGGCGACGTACCCAACGGTGCCGATGTGAATTTAAACGATAAAACCTGGCGTAAGTTAAATTTGCCACACGACTGGAGCATAGAAGGTCCGTTTAGTAAAGAGTGGGCCAGTGGTACCGGCTATTTGCCCGGCGGCATTGGCTGGTACCGGAAAAGCTTTAGCCTGCCAACCAATTTACAGGGTAAAAAAGTATTTCTTTATTTCGATGGCGTTTATAAGAACAGCGAAGTTTGGGTTAACGGCCATTTGTTGGGCAAGCGGCCCAACGGGTATATCGCTTTCCAGTACGAAATTACGCCACATCTACTTAAGAATGGCCCTAATACCCTAGCCGTTAAAGTAGACCATACCGACTTTGCCGATTCGCGGTGGTACCCGGGTTCAGGAATTTACCGCAACGTGTACCTGATTGTTACCGAACCGGTGCACATAGATGTATGGGGCGTAGCTTTTACTACGCCGGAAGTAACTACCAGCCAGGCAACCGCCCAAATAGCAGTTTCGGTAAATAACCAAACCGCCCAGAACAGCCAGGTACAAGTAAAAACCGAATTGCGGAATCAGCAGAATAAAATAGTAGCTACGGCACAAAACCAGGTTAATGTAAAAGCCAATGCCGTTACAGATGCTAATTTAACTTTTCCGGTTGCTAATCCGGAGTTGTGGTCTATAGAGCAGCCTAACTTGTATAAATTACAGGTTTCGCTTTGGATAAAAGGTAAGCAAACCGATTTTTACGAGGAGCAGGTGGGTTTCAGAAGTTTCCGGTTCGATGCCCAGGCCGGCTTTTTTCTGAATAACCAAAACCTGAAACTAAAAGGTATTTGTGTGCACCACGATGCCGGCGCTTTGGGTGCTGCCGTACCGCCCGAAGTTTGGGAACGGCGGTTAAAGGCCTTAAAAGAAGTAGGTTGCAATGCCATCCGGATGAGCCATTACCCGCACCAGGATTATTTGTACGCGCTCTGCGATAAATTAGGTTTTCTGGTAATAGACGAAGCTTTTGACGAATGGGAGATAGGTAAAAACAAATGGATTGAAGGCTGGAATGTAGGCAAGCCCGGGAAAGATGGCTACAACCAGTATTTTAAAGAATGGGCCGACCGCGATTTGCGCGATATGATTTTGCGTAACCGTAACCGGCCGTCTATTATTATGTGGAGTATTGGTAACGAAATAGATTATCCCAACGATCCTTATTCGCACGAAGTATTAAGTACCGGCCGCAATCCCCAGATTTACGGCCGGGGCTACCAACCCAATAATCCGCCCGCCAGTCGTTTAGGCGAACTGGCCCGGCATTTAGTAGCCGTAGCAAAAAAATACGATACCTCGCGCCCCATTACCGCCGCTCTGGCCGGAGTAGTTATGTCTAATTTTACCGATTACCCCAAGGTGCTGGATGTGGTAGGCTACAATTACCAGGAATATAGGTATCCCGAAGACCACGAAAAATATCCCGAGCGCATTATTTACGGCAGCGAAAACGGTAAAAACCTGGATGCCTGGCAAGCCGTAGCGAATAACCCGTATATTTCGGGGCAATTTTTATGGACCGGCTTTGATTTTATGGGCGAAGCCCGAAGCTGGCCGGCTCGTAGTAGTGGCGCTGGTATTCTGGACTTAGCCGGTTTCCCGAAACCAGAATATTATTTTCGCCAGAGCTTATGGACTGATAAACCCATGGTTTATATGACGGCGAGCAAAATAGCGGAAGGGCAAAACCATCGCAACCCACCTGGTCGTGCCACGTGGAACTGGGCTCCCGGCGATAAATTGAAGATTAGCTGTTTTACCAATACCGATGCAGCGGAGTTATTCTTAAACGGTCAGTCGTTGGGTAAGCAAATAGTAGCTGCGGCAACAGGCCGCGTTCTTTCCTGGGAAGTGCCTTACCAGCCCGGCGAATTGGTAGTAAAAGGTTATAAAAACGGCCTGGTAGCCAGCCAGTATAAGTTAAAAACCACGGGCGCCCCGGCGGCCATTCAGGTTATTACCGATAAAAAAGTATTATCTGCAGCAAGCCAGGGTTTGGCGCACCTCGAAATTAATATTATAGACGAGAACGGAAATTTAGTACCGGAAGCCGAAATCCAGGTTACGGTAAACATAGAAGGCCCGGCTACTTTGTTGGGTTTAGAAAGTGGTAGTTTAACCAGCCACGAAGATTACAAAGCTCCGCAGCGCAAAGCCTATAGAGGTAAATTATTGGCTTACATTCAGGCCCAACCTAAAGCTGGTAATATTAAGATTACGCTGGCCGCACCAGGTTTAAAAACAAATATTTTGCAAATGAAAGCTGAGTAAAATTAGCGACCGGGGCTGCCTGAACCTAAGCTACTACTTATTCCAATATTAAATCATGAGTGCGCTTCAGCCAATGCTCTCGCCAGCGTCTGGCTGGTGAGGTTTTCTGCCGGCCTCTGGCCGTTATTATTCTTGAAGATATTCAGTCGGCAAGGTTAAATCTTGTACCAATATGCTACAGGCTTACAATCGTTATTTAGAAAGACCTATGGATTAAGCACTATTACCAGTTAATGCGTAGTAACTTTTTTGTCTAATTTCTAAATAATAGCAGCTATCGGAAATCTTCTAAAAGCAAGCTTCTCTAATTCTTCCGCAGGGCAGGAGGAGCGTGCTTCTGATAGCAACAGGTTTGATACAATTCCATAAGAATTAATAATCAAATTTAAATTCAGAAAGATTAGGCCGGTGCTTTTGCCGTCGTACCAGTTCGTGCTGGTAAATAAGGTTGCCTAACCGTTGCATAAACGGCAGGCCAATTGTTTTATAATCGTACTGATCGTCGTTTAAAATCTGGTCTTCGTTGGCCGATATTACGGCGGTTAATAAAAATTCTACCTGGTTTTCAAAATCTACGATGTACGCATTGTCAATCAGGTAACCGTAAGCCCAGCCGGCTTTGCTAAATATTCGGAGATTAGGTGGCAATTTTTCTTTGGAGTCGCCGAGGAGTAAAAATTTGCCGTAGCTATCGGGGTAGGTCTGCGGGTTATAAGTAGGATATTTGCTCTCGCGGGGCAGCATCGAGAGGTACTTGCGGACAAAGCTATAATCTTGGGGCGTTAAGTTAAAACGCTTGCCCGCCGGAACCGCATCTGGGAAAATAACCGATTTAAGAACATCCTGTAAGGTTTGCAATGAAATATTATTCCGTTCCGAAAAATCCATGGGTTGCTTAATCAACTGTCCGTCCTGGTAATAGCCGTTACCCAAAGCAGTAGTTTTAAGCTGGTTGGGGTAAGTTTCGGGATTAAACTGCAAAGGTTGCTCGTAAATAGGTTTATTGTTCTGGTAAAACGTAAACGGGTTGGTGTAGCGCCCCAGTTCAGAGTTGTCGCCGACCGAGAGCCGGTGCAGCAACCGGACTTCTTTGTAGCCTTTTTGGTGCAGGGTTTGATTTAAAGTTTGTTGTCCTACAAATTCATACAGCCGGTTATAAGCGTCGTTGTCGCTTACCAGAAATATCTTTTTTATATAATGCCCGATACTGGGTTTGCCGTTGGCCGCCGAAGTATCTGTTATTACCGCCGTTTGCTTTTGGTAAGCACTATCAATTTTTAAAGGAGAATCTTTGGTTAAACCGGGTATTTGCAGGTTGTTTATTTTTTCTAAAGCGGCTAATGCGCCGGGTAGTTTTACCGAGCTGGCCGGGTAGAAATAATTATTGGCATTAACCCGGAAAGGATAAGAAGTAAACTTGGGTTTATTGTTCTTGTCGCGGTTAATCTGGGTATACAAAATTTGTACCTGGTACTTCTCCGGGTTTTGTACAATCTTTTGTAATAAGGAATCGGTAGACTGCCGCAGGATTTTTTGAAGTAAATTTTTACGGTTTTGGGCCTGAACGGAAGCAGTAGACATAATTAAAAGAACCAGACAATAAAGCGGGCAAGAAAAAGATAATATTGTCTTAAGCCTTTTTACCATGAAATATTTTAAAAGTGTGTGCCGGATCAGCGTAATAATTAATTATGTATTAGCTGTACGTTTGCAACGGGCACATAAGTTTTAACCGAACCGGTTAATATTTAAATATAATTTTCTTACGTGGTTAAAGCAAATGCTTTTACTTACAAAGGCCTTTCTCTCCACTTTATTCTCCTGGCCAGAAATGAAGCAGGTAAAATATTGCTTTCGTGTATAACTGGTTTTTATTTCTGGTTTATGAACCCCAAAAGAAAAGGCCCGCTCATTTAGCGGGCCTTTTACAAATATGAAAGAGTGGGCAAAATCTTACTGATTACCAGATGGTAATTTTGCGGCCTAAATCTTTGTGCTGTGCCGGAATAAGGTTGTAGGTTAAGGTAATTTCGTTGCTGCTCCGGTTCATGCTTTTGGCACTGCCGGCAGTTGCCTCGTATAAATAACCTACTTTTACTTGGTTTAAGCGCAAGCCAGCCGTAAAGCTGTAAGCCAAATCCTGGCGGTAGCCCATGCCGGCCCAAAAGGTATTGTAAAATACGCCTTTTAACTGCCCTTCTACGGTTTCTTTTAGTTTATTGTCGTAGCGGTATATACCGTTGGCTACCAGGCCAAAACCATCCGATAATGCTGCACGGTAACCTGCTTGCACAATGTGCTGTTGTTTGAAAGAATTAACCAGGTATTCGCCGCTGGTCATGAATTTGCTTTTAGTCGCATCACCTAAAGCGTAACCCAGGTAAAAATCTTCGCCGGTTAAAAGTAAACCAACGTTAAAATCTAAACGGTAGATGCGGTTATTGTTCCGGAGCAGATCTTGGTACTCCGGATCGGTTTCATCATCAACGGTTATTTTTTGGGAATTTAGTTTGGTAGTGCTGTAATTGGTGGCAATACCAGCTCTTAAACTCAGTTTTTCGGACAGCCGGATGCGGGAACTATAACTTAACAGTACCTGGCTTTCTTTATACGGGCCAAAAGTGTCGTGGAGCAAAGACAAACCAATGGCATTGGTGGCTGCCAAAGCTGTGGCACTTTCGCGCGGCTCAGAAGATAGGCCACCGCGGCGCCAGGCTGCTAAATCGGCAAAGTCCAGCTCGCCCGATAAGAAAAGAGTACGTGGTGCATCTTCAAAACCGGTCCATTGGTTGCGGTACAAACTCCGGATAATACTGCCATCCTGGCCGGTAAAAGCCGGGTTAAAATAAGGTTGAAAGGTGGCGAAATTGCCGATGTATTTTCTGCTTTGGGCTTGTACACCCAAAGCAGCTATTACGAATAAAAGTATGAAGGAAATCTTTTTCATTTTAAAATTATTTTTTAAGCACGGTTAAAACACCTTTTTGCGTCAGTTTTATATCTTCTATCTGAACCACGTAGAAGTAAGCGCCTTTTAATACCTGGCCGTTTTTGTCTTTGCCATTCCAGCCTTTTTCGGGGTTGGTGGTTTGGAATAACCGCACGCCAGACCGGTCGAATACTTCTACCGATATTTTGTTGTAGAATTTAAGTTCCGGTATAGTCCACTCGTCGTTTACACCGTCGCCGTTAGGGGTAAAGGTGTTCACAATCTTGAGTTGTTCCGGTGCTTTGGCGTAAGCCGATTTGGTCAGCTTAAATTCTTTCTCCAGGATATTCAGATACGGATCGGTAGTTCTTACGCGCACGGTAAACTGGGTTTTACCAGATAAGCCTTTATTTGATTTCAGGAATAATTTATCTTCTTTAATCTCGAATAAATTGTTATCAGCATCGCCGGCACCGGTTACCAACGTGTACACAAATTCAGTATCGTCGGGGTCGGTGGTGTTAAAATTGCCTACAGCTTCTTCTGCGGTAATATTCGGGCTGAAAGAGTTCTTGCTGAAGGCCAGTGCGGTTGGTACTTTATTGGGCTCAACGGTTACCGAAATCTTGGCGGCTAGATTGCTCAGGTTGGTAGTTTCGGAAGCTAAGGTTAAAGTACCGGTTAGCTCATAATCACTTGCCACCAAACCATTATAGCTACCTGTAGCCCAGGTAACCGGTCTATCCTGTTTGGTATTATCAGAATATGTTACCTCAACGGTGGTTGGCAACTTGCTGTTCAGCTGGGCAAAAGTAGTGCGGATAGGTACGTTTACCTTAACCGGCGTTTTTACCGAGATAATATTCTGCCGTACAGTAACTATTTGGGTAGCAGTAGTGGTATTGCCGGCAGCGTCGGTTGCAGTCCAAGTTACGGTGGTATTACCAGTCGGGAATTCAGCCGGAGCATTGTTGGTTACACTGGTTACAGCGCAATTGTCGGCGGTAACGGGGTTGCCCAAGGTTACGTTTGAGGCGGTATTTTTATTTGCATCAACATTAACAGTTACAGTTGCCGGTGCCGCAATGCTCGGAGCGGTTTTGTCTTCTACGGTTACCGTTGCGGTGGCAGTAGAAACATTGCCATGATTATCGGTTACGGTTAAGGTTACTTCGTTGGCACCGGTGTTGCTGCAATCGAAAGTAGTTTGGGAGAGAGCCAGTGAGGCAATGCCACAAATATCAGAGCTGCCGTTGTTTACATCGGCGGCAGCAATGGTTACCTGACCAGCGGCATCTAACGCAACAGTAATGTTCTTAGCTAGCGCAACGGGAGCTATTTTGTCTTCTACGGTTACGGTTGCGGTAGCAGTAGAAACATTGCCATGATTATCGGTTACGGTTAAGGTTACTTCATTGGCACCAACATTACTGCAATCAAAAGTTGTTTTGGAAAGCTCTATAGAAGCAATGCCACAGGCATCGGAGCTGCCGTTGTTTACATCGGCGGCTGTAATGGTTGCCTGACCAGCAGCATCTAACGCAATGGTAATATTTTTAGCCAGCGCAACTGGGGCAACTTTATCTTCTACTGTTACAATAGCAGTAGCGGTAGCGCTATTACCACTGTTATCAAGCACAGTTAAGGTAACTTCATTTTCGCCGATATTATTGCAATCAAAGGTGATTTTAGACAAAGCTAGTGAATCAATGCCACAAATATCGGAACTGCCATTATTTACATCGGCGGCAGCAATGGTTACCTGACCAGCGGCATTTAACGAAACAGTAATGTTTCTAGCCAGTGCTATAGGTGCAATGGTATCCTGTACGGTTATAGTTGCGGTAGCAGTAGCAACATTGCCATGTACATCGGTTACCGTTAAAGTAACGGTGTTCTGGCCTGCATTGCTGCAATTAAACGTAGTTTGAGATAACGTTAATGTATCAATGCCACAGGCATCAGAGCTGCTATTATTAACATCGGCGGCCGTAATGGTTGCCTGACCAGTAGCATCTAACGCAATGGTTACATTTTTAGCCAGCGCAACTGGGGCAATTTTATCTTCTACTGTTACGGTTGCAGTGGCGGTGGCCACATTGCTGTAATTATCAGTTACCGTTAAGGTAACTTCATTTTCGCCAACGTTGCTGCAATCAAAAGTAGTTCTGGATAAAGTAAATGAATCAATGCCCGATGCATCAGAACTGCCGTTGTTAACATCAGCGGCGGTAATGGTAGCCTGGCCGGCGGCATTTAAAGAAACAGTAATGTTTCTGGTCCGCACTGTGGGGGCTATATTGTCTGCTATGGTTACCTTAATTTTAGCCCGTCCGGAAGTACAGCCACTAATGGTTTGCGATACCCAATATTCTTGTACGCCAAACTGGGTAGTAGTTGGGGTAGGAGCCATAGCAGAACCAGTACCGCCGGTGGCCGCTGTGTACCATAATAAATTAGTGCCGGTAGCCTGAGCCGCTAAGCTGGTAGCCTGAGCATTCTGGTTGTAGGTAACATCGGTTACCACTGGGGCTACAACATCGTTGTAAGAAACGGTTACCGCCAGGTCAGTAGATCTCGAATCACCATCGGCATCGGTTACGGTAATAGTTAAGGTAGCCGAACCGTATTGGCCGGTGGCTGGGGTAAAGGTAAGCGTACGGTTAGCACCAGCGCCACCAAAAACTACGCTGGCCGCCGGAACTAAATTTGCATTAGACGACGTAACCGTTACGGTTAAAGCATTAGCGGCAGTTTCGGTATCACCCACGGTAAAAGGAATAGCTGGGGTAGTTGTATTCTGGCAAACTGTAACCGGGCTTATATTGCTTATAGTAGGTAAAGCTTTGGTCGCGAATTGGGTTCTGTATATATCCGAGAATTGCGGAGTATTATCTTCGTTTACAAAATGAAAATCGTAGTTTGTTGCCGAATTAAGACCGGTTAAGTTAAATATTTTTTCTACGTTGGCAGCCATACTGCCCGAACCATGGGCTGCAATAACAACACTACCGTAATTGGTACCGGCTTTAATTTGAGCAGCAGTTGGGGCTTGGGCACCACGTGGGGTAACTAACCAATAACCGGTTGCGGCCACACTAGAAGTTGCTTTAAACTTAGCCTGGCTCGAAGTAATATCTGAAATGCTACCGCTTACCTGGGCTACATCTTTAATAATATCGTTTAAATCGGCTAACTCACCGGCGGCATAATACCAGGTAAATTCATCACTGGCACCTGCGGGCAAGTCGTTCATGCGTACGTAAAAACCGTAAGAATTATCACTGGTTATGTCTATTATGCTGGTTTGAGGATTCTGGTTGATTACGTTTCGGAATCCGCAGCAGCCTTGCACAACCGTGTTGGCACGCGGAGAGTTGGTATAAAAAAGTATGCCTTCATCGCCGGTAGAAACCTTAAGAGCCGAGGCTTTTGTGCTGGCATTAGTTATCTGGGTAAATTCGCCGTTAACCAAATTGCCTTTTTGTTTCCGGGGGCTATCTGAGCCGCCGACATAATCATCGCGGGTACCCATCCACAAGCGCACATTTTCGGCTAAAACAGTGCCTACGTTCTTGATTTTTACTTTAACCTCAATAAAAGCACTATTTTGTGGTAAGGTATAGGTGTTTTCTATTTCCAGTAAAGAGTTGTCAATGGCAACTCTACCTCTCGAAACAATAATGCCATAGCCTGTGTTTGCGGCGGTGCTCACATAACGAGATTTATCGATAACCTGGTCGGTGAGAATTGGATTTTCTACGATGGTTCCGTTAATGTTCCATTCGTTTACTTTAGCACCACCTACCGCAATGGCATTATCTAACGGATAAGTGCTATAAGTTAATTTGCGCCAGAGATTTTGTACACTATTATAATAAAATAGCTGCTCTAAATTACCCGAATTATTAACTGAGTTCTGTTGCCCATTGCCAGCTCGTAGTTTACCGTTATCGAGCACGGTAATGTTTTGGGCCTGTAAGGCGGTAGGCGTAAATAGTAAGCCTGCCGGTAATAGGCATAAGGCTACTAATAAAAATTTATTAAGTTTTGTACTTATTATCTTCATAAATTATCTTTTTTCTACGGTCGATTTTTTTATTTCCCAGGTGTCGCCGGCTTTTTCTAATTCCAGGTTTACCACCATAGTACCCTCCGGCGCAGCTTGCTTGTTATAGTAGTAACTGTAAGCAACCGTGGCCTTATTGGGAGTCAGGTTAAAAGTCCAGAAAAGAAAATAGGTGTTTACATTATTTTCTTTAATGCCGGCTTTAGATAAGAATGCCACTCTTTTGCCTCCTTTCGAAACATTAGTGATTTCGGGAAACGATACGCCGTGCTGCATTACATACAATTGTGCCGGCGAGCCATTGGCTTGTTTGGGGTAATAAGTTTGTAGCGCTGGCAGGTCAATACATTTCTGTAACACCGCAGTGCGGTCGTTCTGAGACTGCGCCAGCATGGGCAATGTGCAGCCAAAAACGAGTAAGGTAAATAGAATGATTTTTTTCATAAATAATCTGTTTTCTGGGTTTGGGATTAAAACCCGCTTTAAATCCCTGCTTGTACTGGTTTAAGGTTTAGGATAAAATTGATTTAAATAAGAAGTTGAGTCTTTTTAGTACTGCTTACTGCTGCTGTAATAGTCCGGGCAAAACTGGCTGGACCAAACCAGTTTTGGTGTAAAGCAGAACTGCGGCTATAAATTTTGGGCAGTCAAGAAATATATAAGCTTGGTTTTTGGATATTTTATTGGCTGTTTTATTTAGGTTATAATATTTTATGGCCTTTTATCTTAAATAAGTACTGCTGTTAAGAAATTTGGCAATGCTAATGTATAAACTCATTTTAAAGATTTGATTTTCCAAGTATTTGCTTTGTAATTGTATATATTAAAGAGTTTGTAAAGTAGCTTTTTTAAATTTATTTATTAAATATTGTATTATGTAACGATAAAGCAAGACATAGATATTACTGAGTAGCGTGTATTGGCTACTTAAATACTGCTTTGTAGATAAATTGTGGAGTGTAATTATATTGTCATAAGCCTCTTTCTTTTCTTTTCTATAATTTGGAATAAATTACGAGTGTAAATGTATTTTTAAATTTTTGTAATTCAAATAAAATGCAATTTATTTTTTTAATTTAAAACGTTTAAGGTTGATTTTAGCAATTTTGCTGCTTATTTAATTTATAAAGTTCAATTTGATTTGTTTTCTTGGGTGCGTTGGTTTAGGTTCTATAATCTGGAATTGAGTTGAATATATGTTTGTAAAATTAGGAGTTTATTAAATATTAAGAATGTTCTTTCTGATTGTGAGTATAATGCAGAGGTGCGGAATGTTGCGTTATGGTTAAATTGTAATTTATGATAGTAGGTTGTTAAGATCTAATAAAGTGGATTGTACTAAAGTATTGAATAGGGTTTTGAATATTATGCTGTATTTGTTTTTGGAATTCTTATATTTTTAATGATTGCAGATTTTTAATAGTAAAGCAAACTGGTTTATTTACAATTGTCAGTTTCTGCTTTTTAAATATTACTTTTAAAATAAGCTGCGCAAATAATCTTTTAATCCGTTTAAAAATATCCAATGAGGTAAGTGCCCTGTTTACTTGCCTCCTGATTAACCTCTATAATGGTAATATAATGTAATATAATAAGAAGTAGAGCACAGGTGCGCACAAGCCAAAAAGGAAGAAAATGATTTTTATCAGGAGAATTTATTTGGACTAATTCTAAATTGCTTCTATATTTGCCCTAAGTAAGATGTATTAAACCAAAAATATTTGCTTTGTTAACTAAGCCAACTTGTCAGTTTCTGGAAGAAGTATTTAGCACCTCCGCCGGCAGCGTTTACCAGTGCAACCGTAAAAATTGTTTTTGGCTCCAGTTTGGCGGTAGCGCCACAGCGTTTAAGATTAACGATTTTTTGCAGCTGGTAAAGCAAGTAGAGCAGGTAGATGTTTTAGAAATGGTACAAAATGCGGCGCGGGTAGCCGATGTGGTTATTATTAACCCCTACCGCTCGGAGCGTATATTTGTGCTTACTTTAACCGAGGTACTTAGCCTGCGGGAGTTGTTGCAAGGGGCCAAAGTTATGCTGGAACTAAACAGCTTAATTTACGAGTGCCTGCACGGCATGGCGGTTTAAGAACCCATCTGACCGCTTTTAATTAATTTAGACTGAATATGTATTAGTCTGATTTTAGCTTCTATCTCAACCATTTTAAAAAATATCAGTTATATTTAGTTACAGTATTTTATTTTTTTGACCTGTATTAACTAAATATACCATGAAAGATTTACTTCGTTTAAGAACCTCCTTAACAGAAGAAATAGAAACTTTATTAAATGAACAAATAAAGGTAGAAGCCCATTCTTCGGCGGTTTACCTGGCTATGTCGGCTTGGTGTAACCGCAATGGCTTCGACAACAGTGCCAAATATTTTCAGAAGCAATCCGGCGAAGAAAGAGAACACATGCTTAAATTATTTGAGTTTGTAAACGATATGGGCGGCCGGGCCATATCGCCGGAAGTAACCAATATTCCGCAGGAGTTTGAAACTTTCCGGAGCGTTTTTGAAGCAGCCCTGCAGCAAGAGATTTACGTTACCCAGCAATTTAACCGTATTGCCGACCGCTGCTTTAAAGCCAAAGACTTTATGTCATTCCAGTTTATTCAGTGGTTTTTGAAAGAACAAATTGAGGAAGAATATGTAGCCCGCCGCGCTTTAGAGTTATTTGAAGTAATTGGCGAAGAAGGTACCGGCCGTTGGGAAATTGACAAAGCCGTTACCAAAGTTAAATACGACAACGAATAATTTAAATAATAAAGTAAACGCAAAATCCATCAGGTTTCCGGACCTGATGGATTTTGCGTTTTAGGGCCGGTAATATATTGGTTAAATATTTGTTGAGCCATGCTTTCGTTCACGTCGTGCAGCCAAATATTTTGCGGTTGTATGCTCATAACCGGGGCAAATTTACAGCGGTCGGTACAATCGGTTTTTATAATTTCAACGGTATCTTTTAAACCGGCTGTTTTAGCCATACCTCTTAACAGCTTACCAATTTCTTTGCCGCCTCTTTTTTTACATTTACTTCCTGTACAAACGTATATTACTTGCTGCGGCGTTTTAAATACTTTACTCATTTTATTTTAAGTAGGGATATCGGTCTTGTACGTACGCCAGCATATAATGCTGCTGTTGGTTTTAATTTTAATACCTGGCCTCTCATTATTATCTGCAAAACTTCTTT
The DNA here is from genome assembly GCF_057359045.1 of Adhaeribacter sp. Classification (NCBI taxonomy): domain Bacteria; kingdom Pseudomonadati; phylum Bacteroidota; class Cytophagia; order Cytophagales; family Hymenobacteraceae; genus Adhaeribacter; species Adhaeribacter sp. The sequence continues at coordinate 14,057 of NZ_JBMQUD010000142.1, read as the reverse complement.
TATAAAATCACCTGCTTAAAGCCGGCCATATTTTCTCGGCCCGAACACGTAAGGCGGGTTTGGCTAAAGGTAATTGGGCTTCCAGGCATAAACGTATTTCATTTTTAAGATCCGGTTCGGCTTGGCTCAGGTTAAATAAAATAGTTAGGGCAAAAGCTTTTATGGCCACCGGTGCATTCCCGGATAAGTAAGAAAAACAATTGTTGGCTAAAATGCCTTGCAGTTCTAAAGGAATAAATTTGTTTTGTAAAATACGCAAGGTCAGGCGTATAATGGCGGGCCGGGTTGTTGCCTCTAAATTATAGATTAAGGCAGGTAAGTGCGGTACTAATAATGCCGGGTTTTTATCGTCTATAAACGAAAGTACCCAAGCCGCCCGGTCGCCAGATTTATTATCTGATTCTAAAACAATATTTACGAGTTGGGCTAACTGCGCCGGGTTGGTACCAATAGTATCGGCTATTTCTTGGATTTTGGTTTTAGAACTTACCTGTTGCAATAACTGGGTTATGTCCATCATAAATAATTGAAAAGGGTAGAAATTTATTAAAAATTTACCGCACGTGCATTTTACATAGCTTCAAAGAAAAATAATCTACCTAAAAAGCTAAAACCGCAATACCTAAAAAATTAGTTAAATCTAATTTAGAACTTGCTAAACCGAAAAACAGTTAACTTTGAAGATTCAAATACAAAAACAATATGCCTTATAAATTTAACCTGTGTATTTTGGCGGGGTTGCTTTATTTTGTCGCCTTTACCGGCCAGGCCCAGCAAAAAAAACAAATTACCCTCGAAGATATTTACCGCGATTATACGTTCTCTGCTAAAACCGTGAGCGGTGTAAACTGGATGCAAAATAGCAGATATTATACTGCCCAGGCTACCGATGCGCAAAATAAAGTAACTGATATTATTAAATACGATGTTACCACCGGCCAAGCCGTGGCTACCGTTATCGAAGGTGAAGATTTAAAACCAGCCGGCAGCAACCAACCCATCCGGTTCGATGCCTACACCTTTAGCTCCGACGAACAAAAGGTTTTGTTTGCTACGGAGCGGGAACAAATTTACCGGCGCTCTTCTAAAGCCGATTTTTACGTGTACGACATCGGCACCAAAAAATTAAACCGCGTAAGCCAGGGCGGCAAGCAAATGTATACCAGTTTTTCGCCGGACGGTAGCAAAGTGGCTTTTGCCCGCGACAATAATTTATTTTTTGTAGATTTAGCTACCCAGCAGGAAACCCAGGTTACGCAAAATGGCCAGTACAACCAAATCATAAACGGCTTTGCCGATTGGGTGTACGAAGAAGAGTTTAGTTTTGCCCAAGCCTTTTTCTGGTCGCCGGACGGTAAAAAAATTGCCTTTTATACTTTTGATGAAAGCCGGGTACCCGAATACAACATGCAAATTTGGGGTAAACTTTATCCGCAGGATTATAAATTTAAATACCCAAAAGCCGGCGAAGCCAATTCCAACGTTACTATTTCGGTTTACGACTTAGCGGGCCAGAAAATTATCCGGATGGATACCGGCACCGAAACCGATAATTACATTCCGCGGGTACAATGGACCCAAAACCCCAATCTGCTTTCTATTCAGCGGCTAAACCGGCTGCAGAATACCCTCGAAATATTGCACGCCAATGCAACTACCGGCCAAAGCGAAGTAATATTAAAAGAAACCGACAAAGCTTATGTTGATATTACCGACGATTTAACGTACCTCGACAACGGCAAAGAATTTATTTTTTCTTCAGAGAAAGATGGCTACAACCACTTGTACCTGTACAATATGCAAGGCAAACTGGTGCGGCAGGTAACCAAAGGCAACTGGGAAGTAAGCCAGTTTATCGGCCTCGATGCTAAAAGTAAAACTCTTTATTATATGTCTACGGAGGTATCGCCGTTAGAGCGCCACTTGTATCGGATAAGCACCACTGGTAAAGACAAACAACGCCTGACCCAGGCCGCTGGCAACCATACCATAAACATGAGCCGCGATTTTAAATATTATTTAGATTATGCTGCCGCCGCCAATGTGCCTACCACCGTAAGCCTGAATCAGGCGCCATCCGGTAAAATAATTAAGGTGCTCGAAAATAATGCGGCTTTAAAAGAAAAATTAGCGCAGTACCAGATATCGCCGCAGGAGTTTTTTGATTTTAAAACCCAGGACGGAACTCCCCTGAATGGCTGGACGATTAAACCGGCCAATTTTGACCCCAACAAAAAATATCCGGTCCTGATGTTTGTTTACGGCGGCCCCGGTTCGCAACAGGTACTAAACCAATGGGCCGGCAATTACCTGTGGTTCCAGCACTTGGCCAGCAAAGGCATTCTAATAGCTTGTATCGATAACCGGGGTACCGGCGGGCGCGGAGCGGCTTTTAAAAAAGTAACTTACGCCAATTTAGGCAAATATGAGGTTGCCGACCAGATAGAAGGTGCCAAATATTTGGGTAACCTCCCGTACGTAGATAAAAACCGGATTGGTATCTTTGGGCACAGCTTTGGCGGATACATGACCTTACTGGCCTTAACCAAAGGCAATGGTATCTTTAAAGTAGGTATTTCGGCGGCCCCGGTAACCAACTGGCGTTTTTACGATACTGTTTATACCGAGCGTTACCTGAAAACGCCCCAGGAAAACGCCGCCGGTTACGATGATAATTCGCCGTTGTTTTTTGCGGATAAACTGCAGGGTGAGTTGCTACTGCTGCACGGCACCGGCGACGATAATGTCCATTTTCAGAATGCTGTAGCCATGCAAGATGCTTTGATTAAAGCCAATAAACAGTTCGAAAGTTTTTATTATCCTAATCGGGCCCACGGCATTAGCGGAGGCAATACCTTAATGCACCGTTTCACCCTCATGACCGATTTTCTGGAACGCAAGCTGGTAAATACTAAAAGCTCTAATAATCAATAATAAATATTTATTCATTTTTAAGTTAAACAAAGCCCATCTGATCCGGTGGGCTTTGTTATTTTCCGGGCACTACAAATATTTTTAAATTAATCAGGAGATCTGTTACTAAAATGCTCGTATTAACCTTGAACTTGTTTAGTGTTTTGTAAAATAGCAGGAACAGCTGCCATTGGTGGTGTTATCACCGCCAATATTTTAGCTTCTGCCGGACTACTTGCTGGTGAAAACATGCGGCAAGGGCAAATGCTAATACCATTTCCAAAACCCTAAACAGCTTCCTTACCATAATTATTTAATTCTGTAAAGTATTCAGATGCGCTTAAATTGGGTTATACTATTTATTTGTGTATGCTGGCTGGGCTGTACTGCCAGCGATAACGAAGATACCGTACCGGATAAAGATGATACCGTTAAGGTTTTAGTTTTTTACAAAACTACTGGCTTTTACCATACGTCTATTCCGGTGGGCATTGCGGCTATCCAAAAGCTGGGGCAGGAAAATAAATTTAAAGTTGATTCTACAAAAAATGCCGATTTATTCCGGGAAGAAAATTTAAGTAAATACCGGGCAGTAATATTCTTAAGCACGACCAACGATGTGCTAAACCCCACACAACAAACTGCTTTTGAAAATTATATTAAAAAGGGAGGCGGCTTTGTGGGTATTCATGCGGCTACCGATACCGAGTACGACTGGCCTTGGTACAACCAACTGGTAGGGGCATATTTCGAAAGCCATCCGGCCGTGCAACGGGCCAATATTTTGGTTAAAGATAAAACACATCCCGCTACTGCATTTTTGCCGGACACCTGGACCCGCACCGACGAGTGGTATAATTTTAAAAGCATTTCGCCGGATATTAAAATATTAGCTACCCTCGACGAAAATAGTTACAGCGGCGGCAGCCACGGCGCAAACCACCCAATTATCTGGTACCACAATTTTGATGGCGGCAGGGCTTTTTATACTGCCGGTGGCCACACGCCCGAAAGTTTTAGTGAGCCGTTGTTTTTACAGCATTTGCTGGGTGGTATCCGGTACGCTGCCGGAGAGGAATAATTACACATCCCGTTTTAAAAACACGTCTCTGAATTTAAAGCCAGAATAGCTTTTACCTGATGGTGCTGCGGCAGGTCTGATGCATTTATTCCGATAATGCTCCGTTATACCGCCGCGAGTAATTGAACTAATTAAGGTTGCCCTTGTAGGGATTTTGCATTTAATGGGCTTACCCGTTTACCCGAGAATAACTTTATTCCTTTTCCGGCAAAAAAATCTCGGCCATCATGCAGCGGGCGCTGCCGCCGCCAACATGCTCAATGGTATTGATAGGCACGGCTATTATTTGTGCATATTTTTCTAAGGTTTGTATCTGGGCCGGTGTTAAAGCATTTTGCGCTTGTTCCGACATAATAACAAAATATTGACCAGCCGGGTTACTTACTTCCAGCATATTGCCGGCGTATTGGCGTAACTGTTCTTCGGTAATTTCTATCACTTCGTGGCCGGTGCGGGTAAGGGTATCTATTACAAATTTACGGTCTTGCAGGTCATGAATGGCAGCAGCGCACAAAACAGCAAACCGGTGCCCAATACACAACATAACATTGGTGTGGTAAATTAAACTGCCTTTGTGGTCGTACGCATGAAAAACAATGGGTTGGTAGCCAAAATGCTGGCAAAATTCTTCGAGCAGATCGGGGTCGGTACGCGGCGAAAGGCAAGCGTAAACAATTTTATTTTCGTGGTCCAGAATCATGCTGCCGGTACCTTCCAGAAACTTTTCTTTTTCTTCGTGCTGGCTAAAGTCTACTACTTTTTTAACCTCAAATTTTTGCTGCAGGGTTTGAATAATATCTTCCCGTCTTTCCAGTCGCCGGTTAGGTGCTTGCAGGGGGTATAACGCTACACTGCCATTGCGGTGCAGGGTAATCCAGTTATTCGGGAAAATGGCATCGGGTTTGGCCGGGGCTGCGGTATCATCAACTACCACTACGTTAACTCCTTTTTCCCGTAGTCTTTGAACAAAATTATCAAATTCAGCCAGGGCTTTTTCTCTTATCTGGGTAGGCGTATGCTGTTGCAGTTCCCGCTGGTAGGCATTGGTAGCTGCCGTTTCGGAATTAAAGCCAAACGTTGATGGCCGTACCATTAAAATATTATTGGTAGTTTGCATTTGGTTTTGCGGTTAGCTCTAAGGTTAATTTATGTTTGGGTAAGGGCGGCTACTGTTTACAACCCGGTTTATACCTGCAAAAGTAGAGATTATCAATTATTAACCCTAGTTAAATAACAACAGATAATTACTCTTTAAAAAGAAAATGGTTCGCGGAGCAACGGCTGGCTCAGGCAACGGGAACCGCCACGAGCCCGGGATAATTCGTCGGACGATAATTCAATTAAAGTGTCTTTTATATCGGTGGGGGTTGTTTCGCCGCTTTTAAAGCGCCTTAATAATTCGCCGGCCGATACTACTTCAAAGCCGGCGGCCATACCGGCCGGTAAATCTTTGCCCTGCCGGCGATAATGATGCTGGTAAGCCGTCCGGAACTCCTGGTTGGTTACGGTATTGCGATCGTAGCCAATAACCACGCCTTCGCGCAAGGCCAGTAAATTACAGCCATCCGTCCATTGTTCGCGGTCATCGTCGGGGAAATTGCCACTGCCGCAATAAATAATAATAACGTCTTCGGGCGCAACTTTAAATTCAATGATGCTTAGCTGGCGGAGCAAATGTTCCAGGCCTTTGGGCGGTTCGGCTACCGGCGGCAAATTTTCGGCGGCCAAATCCTGGTTTAAAATAGCGTAATCTTCTTCGGTTTGTAATAAGTAATTGTGTTCGGGGTGGTAGGGTTGGTGGTATTTGTGCTTGTAAAACTGAAATATTTGCGTTTCCTGAATCATGCTATCGGACGGGTGGTGGTAAAGTTTATCGAGGTAATTTACTTGTTTAGACTCCTGCTGTTCTTTTAAGGCTTCCGAAAACTTACCGTACATGACCCACATATTACGCTTTATTTGGGTGAAAACTGTATCGATGTGCATTTGCTCGCGCCGCTGCGGAATTTTAATTATTGTAACTTGGGCTACCTGTATATCGGGTAAAGCAAATATTTTATGAATAAAGCCGTTCACGGCGCTGGCCGAGGTGCGTTCGCTGCAACCAATAAGTACGTGCCGTGGACTTATCATCATTACATCGCCGCCTTCCAGGGTTACCCGGTTTTTTTTCTGCTCGTCTTCGTTCAGCAAAAAATAAGCACTGTCTTCAATAATTTCTATCACCTTGTCCTGATTATGCGGGAAGAAGCTATAATTGGCAATAAATTTTATTAGCAGCGATTCGCGTTTGCGGGCATTTTTACACGCTTTGCTCAATAAATAATAATCCTGAATTACGGCGCCAATGTCGCGGGTAAAAACCAGGTTTGGTATAGGCGGAAAAAGAAATTTATTTACATCGGGTTGGCTTATATCCTGCGGTAATAAGCCGGTAATAAATGTTTTGGCCAACTCGTTGGGGGGGAGTTGGGTAAGTTGCTGCTCAATTTTAAAACTACAGGCTTCTATGGCACAAATAGCCGCAATAATTTTAGTGCGTACCAGGTTAGGTTGGCCATCGGGTAATTGTTCAGCCAATAAGGTGCTCAAGACTTTCTGCACATCCAGCACCTTATCGGAGTTAAAATATTGTGGATGAATGGGGTTTAAACAATCGTTGCTTTCAGGTGAATTTTTAATTGTTTCTTCTGCTTGATGAATAGCTGGTATTTTATCAGGGTCTAAAAAGTACAATAAGATTTTTATGTATTCGTCGTATTCTTTTTTCATGGAGTTCAGGTGCACAATATCGTCGTACATCCAATCCTGAAACTTAGTAGGAATAATTTTGCCGATACCAATATCCGGGCGATGAATAAGAATGCGTTTTAAAACCCCAATTTCGGAATTGACATTAATATTTTCTGGTGCAGTTTGCGGGTTCATATAAGTGGTGGTGGCTTAAATTTATCTTCTTAAAAAAACTAGCTGCTTAGCCAGTAAAGGTTTTGGCAGTAATAAATAACGGCCTAATTACCCTTTATACGAAAAAAAGAAGCTGTGTTGGCCCTACATAAAAATGCAATTGCCTAATCTTTCTGGCAATACTAACCGTATAGAAGCGGGTAAATAAACTTAAGAGGAGGATATTTTATGAACAAAAATAAAAGAGGCGTAGAAGATCATCATATTCCACCATCTGGTAATACCAAAGTAGAAAAAGATGAAAATGGAAAAATTAAGATTCATACGGAAGGGCCCACTACCCAGGCCGATGACACCAAGGTACAAGATGTAAACCGGGCCTTACCGCAAGGTGGTAACCAAGTGGGGCGGGGCACTTCACAGCATAATTCCGTTTCGGGGGGTAAATCGTTGCAGGGAAATAACGCCCGCAGCAATCCGCCCAGCGATAAAAATCACAATTAATATTTATTAGCCTGATAAGGCCAAAACAAAAGAGCCGGTATTTAAAACCGGCTCTTTTGTTTTAAAAAGGTTGTTTTAACCACAAAAAGAAATTAGCCCGGTTGGGTAGCCTTGCCTCGGGTTGTTTCTGAATTTTAAACTTCGGGAAAAAATTGCTGCCGCTGGCTGTTAACGTTACCTGCCGTAATTGTTTGTTCCTAAACAAGGTTAAATTTATTTCTGATTGGTTAGCGATTAAACTGCTTAAGTTGCCTTCAATTTTGCGGCCATTAACGGCAATTAATTCGTCCTGTATACTTAGGCCTGTATAAGCCGGCGAGTTGGGTGCGATGGCGGTTACCTGTACGTTGGTGTCGTTGGTTAAGGCGGTTTTAAATCCCCAGGTATTCTCGGTGCTATTGGCATTTTGTTCGGTAAGCAAGGTGCAGCCAACAAAATCCAGGGCTTTATTTAAATAAGGCTGGAGCGGAGCAGTACCGTAAATAAGCGCGTTAAAATATTCTTCGAAACTAGCTTTGCCTACTTCTTGCACAATATGGCGGTAATCTTCTTCGGTGTAGCCGATTCCTTTTTGGCCAAAATTGGTGTACAGGCGCTGCATTACGGTATCCAGGCTATGAATGTGGTTGGTGTTCCGGCGAATTTCCAAATCCAGAATAAGGGCCAGCAAAGCGCCTTTGTGGTAAATAGATACTTTGCGGTCGGGCACACCCGGTTTATACCCATCCAGCCATAAATCAAACGAAGAATCAGCTACCGAATAATTTTCGTGACCGTAATCGCTAAAGTGTTTGCTTAATACGCCGTTCAGTTCATCAAAATATTCCTCAGCGGTAAATACACCCGACCTAGCCAACATATAATCGCCGTAATAAGTGGTAAGTCCTTCGGCTACAAATCCCGTACGGAAATAGTTTTCCTGGGTGTAATCGTAGGGCATCATTTCGGCGGGCCGTATTTTTTTAATGTTCCAGGTATGGAACAGCTCGTGCGAGCTAACGCCAATAAATTCTTTGTACAGGTTTTTGCTCATGAGCAACTCCGCGGGGCCCAAAGTTATAACCGTAGAATTGCCGTGTTCTACTCCGTGGTAATGCTTATACGGCACCAACTGGTTCAGGAAATGATAATCGCTTACCGGAAAATCACCGAATAAATTTATTTGCTCCTGGGTAAAAGCGGTAAAATGCTGCACAATACGCGGCCAATCGGGCTGACAATTGCCTTGTAGCCAAATGTAGAAGGGCGTGCCGTTTACCTCGTAACTAGCTAATTTTAAGGTGGGGCTGGCAATAAACGGCGAATCTACCAGTTGCTCGTAGTTGGGCGCCGTAATAGTATTGTTGTTTTTTACCGGTAATCCGCAGGCAATTTGCCAGTTGTCCGGAATATTTAATTTAAGTTCGCAGGGTTCCTGTTCCCGGCCAACTACTGCCAAAATCAGGTTAACCGGGTTTACGTAAAGTTGAGTTTCGTCGGTCCAGGAGCCGCCGGCATCCATTTGGCGGGCATAAAAATTGTAAATAACTTTAATCTCACCGGCGGAGGGTATTTTAATTTCCCAGCGATCTTTGGTTAATTTCCGGAACGGTACCGGGTTGTTTTGGGCATCTAATATTCTAAACTGTTGTATTTTCTGGGCGAAATTCTGGAGTTCGTACCGGCCGGGGCGCCAGGCAGCTAGTTGCAGTTGTAACGGTTGGTTAGGTTCCGGTACAGTTATATGGGTTTTAACCTGTAAGTAAGCGTCTAAAGGGTTAAGAACTGAAATTTCGTATAAAATCATGGGCAATTAGGGCAGATACAAAAACTAAAGTTACGCTATTCTGAATATTAAGGCTAAGTTATGCAGATTATTTAGGAATAAACTGTAAAGTGTTTTTGATTTTTAAGAAAACATTTCTAATTTTGCAGGCCATATTAAAACCTTAGGTGTAAGATGAAAAGAACATTCCAACCGTCTCAGAGAAAAAGAAGAAATAAGCATGGTTTCCGCTCCAGAATGGAAACCGCGAACGGCAGAAGAGTATTAGCCAGCAGAAGAGCCAAAGGCCGCAAAAAACTGACTGTTTCTGACGAAAGAAGACATAAGGCTTAATCTTTTAAGGTGCTTTTGCTAGCAGCAGAGCATACTAATGGAATGAGCGCTGCACCTAACCGACCTGAAGAAGATAAAATTTCCTATAGTTTTTCCCGGGAAGAACGCTTACGAAGTAAGAAGCTAATAGCTGAACTCTTCGCTAAGGGTTCTTCTTTTAATTTATATCCCCTGCGGTTTGTGTTTATCCGGCACCCGCAACCCGAGGCCACTGCGCCCCAAATATTGGTATCGGTCTCGAAAAAACACTTTAAAAAAGCCGTAGATCGTAACCGCCTTAAACGCCAAATGCGCGAAGCTTATCGGCAAAGCCGGCACAAGTTACAAGTAGAAGGAGCTTACCCGATAAAATTATTAGGAATTATTTACATCGGGAAAGAAAAAAGTGCTTTTGATTTAATTCTGAAAAAACTAAATTTAGGTTTAGAACGTTCTGTAACCGAATAGATTCTATTTCTTTTAAATCTCAGAATTATGATGAAGAAATACCTCGCCGGCGCTGTGGCAGCCATTTTTCTTTTGCTTTTAGTTTCTTTTAAAAGCGATAGTGGCCGCTTTTTTGAGATTGCCAAAAACCTTGATATTTTCGCTACCCTTTATAAAGAAGTTAATACTTACTACGTAGATGATGTAGCTCCTACGAAGCTCATGAAAACGGGCATCGATGCCATGCTTAAATCTTTGGACCCCTACACTAATTATATTGCTGAGGATGATATTGAAGATTTCCGGACCATGACTACCGGGCAGTACGGCGGTATTGGGGCCAATATTGGTAAGCGCGAAGGAAAAACCATTGTGCAGTTACCTTACGAAGGCTATCCCGCCCAAAAAGCCGGTTTGCTGGCCGGCGACGAAATTATTAAAATAGACGGCGTAAATATTGATAAAAAAAGTGCTACCGAAGTAAATAAATTACTGCGGGGCCAAGCTAACACGCCCATTAAATTGGAAGTTAAGCGCTACGGCTCAGATAAACCGCTTACCATTGATATTGTGCGGGATAAAATCCAGATCGACAATGTGCCTTACTACGGCATGGTTACCAACGATATTGGGTATTTCCAGTTAGCTGGTTTTACCATTGATGCTGGCCGGGAAGTACGCACCGCCGTAATGAAATTAAGAGAAATGGGCGCCAAAAAAATAATATTTGACTTACGCGATAACCCAGGTGGTTTACTAAACGAAGCCGTTAATATTTCTAATTTATTTGTGCCCAAAGGTAAAGATATTGTAAGCACCAAAGGTAAACTGCCCGAACGCAACCGCATGTACAAAGCCATCGACGAGCCCATCGATACCGAAGTTCCTTTGGTTGTATTAACCAGCAGCACCAGCGCTTCGGCTTCCGAAATTGTATCGGGTGTTATGCAGGATTATGACCGTGCAGTATTGGTTGGTTCCCGTACTTACGGCAAAGGTTTGGTGCAGGAAACCCGCCCCTTATCTTATAACTCGCAGTTAAAAGTTACTACCGCTAAATATTATATTCCCAGCGGCCGCTGTATACAAGCTATCGATTATGCTCACCGCAACGATGATGGCAGCGTTGGCAAAATATCGGACTCTTTGCGGGTAGCCTTTAAAACGGCTACTGGCCGGGTGGTTTACGATGGCGGCGGTATTAGTCCTGACATAGAGGTTAAAGAAAAACAATATTCAGATATTACAAAGACCCTCTCCAACAAAGGTTATTTCTTTGATTATGCCACCAAGTTCCGGGCCGAAAACCCGAGTATTAGCAAACCCAAAGATTTCCATTTATCTGATGCCGAATACCAGAAATTTGTTTCTTTCCTGAGTAATAAAGATATTTCTTATTTTACGAGTGTAGAGCAAGCTGTAGAAGACTTAATTAAGAAAGCCAAAGACGATAAGCACTTCGATGATATTAAAAACGACATTGAAGTGATGAAGAAGCGCATTTATACAAACAAAGCCAATGACCTGGCGCGGTTTAAAGATGAAATACGTGAAATGCTGGAGCAGGAAATTATTTCGCGCTATTATTTCCAGAAAGGCATGATTGAAGCCACCTTCGACGACGATGAGGATATTCTTACCGCCATTAGCATTTTAAATGCGCCCGATAAATATTATGCTTATTTAAAACCAGCCGGTATAAAAAAAGCGAGCCGTTAATAATAAAAAAGACCAGCTAAACTGGTCTTTTTTTATCTCCGGTTGTTCCTGTGTATCTTTGCATCGGTTTAAATAATTTATCAGAATGGCCTATTTACTGGCACTCGAAACTTCTTCTTCCCTTTGTTCAGTTGCCCTGTATAACCAGGAACAAATATTAGGCGTTTCGGAGCTGCAGATCGAAAAATCCCACTCATCTCACATAACTATCTTAATTCAGCAGTTGCTGCAAAATTGCCGCATTACTCTGGCCGATTTAGCTGCAGTAGCCATATCAGGTGGTCCGGGTTCTTATACCGGTTTACGTATTGGCAGTGCTACCGCCAAAGGGATGTGCTATGCTTTGGATATACCATTAATAGAAGTGTCTACGCTGGAAGCTCTGGCCTTTGAAGCCATAAGCAAAACGCCCCGGCCGCATGAATATTTATTTTGCCCCATGATAGATGCCCGCCGAATGGAAGTTTATGCTTATCTGACGAATAGCAACCTGGAAGCCATTTTACCGGTAGCGCCCGTAATTTTGCAACCAGATAGCTTTCAGGAATATGTAGCGCAAAATAAAATAATATTTGTAGGCAATGGAAGTGTTAAATATGCGCAGTTAATTAATGGAAGTGACAATGCTTTATTTTTACCAGAGTTGAAACCAACGGCCAGCACTGTTGGAAAATTAGCTTTACCAAAACTTGAGAAAAAAGAATTTCAAAATTTAGCTTATTATGAACCGTTTTATTTAAAAGAGGTTTATATAACAAGTAGTACCAAATAATCACTGAATTATTTATGGAAGAATTAATAAACAAAGTAGCCCAAAGTGCTTTGGTTACTTTAAACCTGGAAGAATTAATGCATCCGGGCGAGCGGGTTGTTTATGATATAAAAGATAACCTGTTTATGGGACTGATATTAAAAGAAAAAGATTTTCGGGCTTTTATAAAGGAAAATGATTGGTCGGTTTATACGGGCAAAAATGTAGCTATTATAAATTCTGCCGATGCTATTGTGCCAACCTGGGCTTACATGCTGCTCGCTACTAAATTGCAGGCCTATGTGCACCGGTATGTATTTGGCAATTTAGAAGCTCTTGAACAAGCACTATTTCAGGAAGCTATTGCCAAAATAAATCCTTCAGATTACCAGGATGCGAAAGTGGTAATAAAAGGTTGCGGTAATATTCCGGTACCAACTTTTGCTTATGTAGAAATTATGCGTTTATTGCTGCCAGTAGTTAGTAGCATTATGTACGGAGAGCCGTGCAGCACGGTGCCGCTATATAAAAGGCCAAAAAATTAAATAATCATCAAAAAAAAGGGGCTCTAATGGGGCTCTTTTCTTTTGATAATGGATAATCGATTTCCTTAAAGAGGGCCATGAAAAAATAATTTTGTTGATATAGAGGTGGTTAGTACAAGAGGAGAGGATATTTAGTTTGTAGTAGTAGGAAAAAGGAAAAAGGTTAGTACTTTTGCACTCCCAAATGACGGGGCTGTTCTGGACGAGAGCAGAGGGCAGGCGAGAGTAGAAAATAAAGTTACTTTAAAGTTTGCTGGTTTTTAAAAAAGCTTTTACTTTTGTCGTCTGCTTCGTTAAAAAAAAGCCGGACAGCGGTTAAAAAAAAGCAGAAAAAAGTTGCACAGTTAAAAAGGAATAACGACCTTTGTGCCTCGAAAAAAAAGAAACGATTAGCAACAGGCTAACGGTTGAAAATAGCAGAAGTTTAAAGTGGTATAGAATTATAAACCTGGTATTTGGTTTTGAAATTTAGCCCGCTACTTTAAAAAAAACTTTTGAAAATATTTGGGAATATTAAAAAGGTTTATTACTTTTGCACTCCCAAAACGACAGAAGGGAAAAAGAGTAGAGAAGGGGAGGGAGAGAGTGAGATACTACAACGGCAGGTTGTAGCGCTTAAACTGGGAAAGCCGGTTTAAAAAGTTCTTTGAATAAGTGAGAATAAGAATAGCAAACCGCATAAGTGCTATATCTAACCTGCGGGTTAGAGGGTCTTATGTTAAAAAAAAGAGCGTTGCGGTCAGACTACACACATTTGGGTTAACACCCGAAAATCTATTATTATACAATGGAGAGTTTGATCCTGGCTCAGGATGAACGCTAGCGGCAGGCCTAATACATGCAAGTCGAACGGGCTGGAGTAGCAATACTCTAGTTAGTGGCGCACGGGTGCGTAACGCGTATGCAACCTACCTTTTATTGGGGGATAGCCCGGAGAAATCCGGATTAATACCGCATAACACTATTTGAGGGCATCTGAGGATAGTTAAAGCTGAGGCGATAAAAGATGGGCATGCGTGACATTAGCTAGTTGGTTGAGGTAACGGCTCACCAAGGCGACGATGTCTAGGGGTTCTGAGAGGATGATCCCCCACACTGGTACTGAGATACGGA